>MHER01000017.1 GCA_001805205.1 Nitrospirae bacterium RIFCSPLOW2_12_42_9
TTGCCCCGCCCTTGCTGACATCCATTGAGAATGTTGCTTTGTATGTAGTGGTTTCAGGAAAGATATAGCCGTTGCCAGAGATCCTGTTGATGGCGGCTGAGGCTATTTGGGGCAGCCCTATCCCAGCAATTATGAGAATGGCAAAGAGGAATCTTTTATAATTCACTGATACTAATGTAATGGTTTTATTTTTCAAAGATACCGTTACAAAGAAGAATTATTTTATAAGCGTTATTGTTTAAACCTTATTCCACCTAAATCTTAATCTACCAACCATTATTAACAACAGGATAAGTGTAAGTCCCACACCAACAAGCAGTATTGTGCCTGGTTCCGGTACTGGAGAAATCCCTCTTGTTGTACCTCCAGATTGGTAAGGATTACAACTATCCGTATCAGCACAATCAGGCGCATCAGTAGGAAGTGTAAGCAGGACATCGAAGGTGATATCGCCTGCCTGATGCATAATTTTAAAACTAAAGCCAGATAAAGATGAGTCAGGCTGTATATCGGTTCCGAAAGGTGGTACTCCCAGGTTAAGTGAGTATGCATTAATAAAGTCTGTGTTACTTAAATCAGTCCATGGTGCAGGTGTACCATCCCATCCAGAGGGAAGTGATATACCCTCGAAGTCATAGAAATCATCAAAATATAGACCCACATCAAAGATGTTATAACTCCCATCTGCGAGACTTGTCGTATTGTATAATGTATAATCATATTGCCACCACCCACCACCTAAATCTGTCTCTGTATAGAGAAACTCTGCTGAGGGGATTGCCATTACATAAACGGGTGTAATCAAAAGAACAAGTATTAAGGAAAACAAAATTTTACTTAACCGCATTTTCATATTTACCTCATAAAGACATACATTTATTGTTTATATCTCTTCAATACAAATTATTATGCAATTTCTAAGCCACTTTCTTATCCTATTGAAATTTAAAGAATTTTATTAAAGAGCCTTTTAAAAAATCTCTGGAATGTTAAATTTTCCGTCACTTTTGGGGTCTATTTTTAGGATGAAGTTGTCTTCTTTTAATAATAATTCAGAAATAAACCCTGATTTATCAATAAGTTATATAATATAAAAGGACTGTTAAATTTTCCGTCACTCTTTGGGTCTATTTTGAGGACAAAATTGGCATTTTTAATTAAAATTTAGAAACAAATCCTGTTTTATCAGTGAGTTATATAAAGTAAACGAACTGTTAAATTTTCCGTCACTTTCCCTCATCCCCTGTCCTTAAAGAATGAACGTACAATAATAATGAATCACGAAAAGGTTGGACTTGACATTTGTTCATATTTATAATATGTTCATTATAAGCGAACATTTTATTAAAGTGAACAAGATTATGGACAGAGGCAATAGAAATATTGAAAAGGAAATCTTCCAACTTGCTATCGAGGCGTTTAGGAAAAATATTCCGGTCCAGGCTGAAATAGAGACGTTAGCCCAAGAGCCCGTCTATGCAACTGGATTTCGACCGGACTGGAGAATAAGGATGGTGATACGAGACAAGGCCATAGGTTACTATGCCGAAATAAAAACCACTATCACAAAGACAAATAAGCTCCTTTTACTGATGAACAGAGAGAAGTTAAACTACCCGCTTTTGTTAATCACAAAATATGTAAACCCACAAATGGCGGAGCAATTAAGGCAGGAAGGGCTGGAATTTATTGATACTGCCGGCAATGCATTTATCAATCAGCCGCCAATGTACATATTTGTCAAAGGGAACAGGCCTTTGGAAATCCCAAAACACGCGCCTCTTAAAAGGGCATTCAAGCCTGCCGGCTTAAGAATAATTTATACCTTTTTATGCAATCCAGGCATTGTGGGTAAGACTTACCGGGAGATTGCTGCTGCCACCGGGGTTGCTCTCGGGACTGTTAACTGGATCATGAAGGAACTAAAGGAGCTGGGTTTTCTCATGGACATGGGGAAGCGGGGTTATAAACTAATCCAGAAAGAGAATTTATTACGCCGATGGGTGACTGCCTATCCAGAACAGTTGATGCCGAAACAGATGCTGGGGCGCTACAGGGGTGAGCAAGACTGGTGGCAACAAAAGAGGCTGGACCCGAAGATAGCACAGTGGGGCGGAGAGGTTGCTGCTGCAAGACTTACACAATATCTAAAACCTGAGTTCATAACAATCTATACTGAGGCTCACCAGCTCAATAAACTGCTGATCGAAAACAGACTCAAGAGAGACACGGCTGGGGATGTTGAAATTCTTGCAAGATTTTGGATACTTGCCGGTCAGTGGGAATATGATGACCTGGTGCATCCAATCCTTGTTTATGCAGACCTTCTGGCAACAGGAAACCAGAGAAACATAGAAACAGCGAAAATGATCTATGAGCAATATATTATTCAACTTATCCGGGAAGATTGATCCACAAACAGTAGAAGCCCTTGACATTGTGAAGAGAGCCGCCGACACCCTGAGCATTCCTTTTTTCATGGTTGGTGCTTCTGCAAGAGATTTCATTTTCAAACACTGCTATGGAATAGAACCCCCAAGGATGACGAGAGACATCGACTTGGGGATCGAAGTTGCCAGTTGGGAGGAATTCAAGCAACTTAAGGAATCATTAATGTCAACGGGCAAATTCTCTTCCACGATGGAACGGCAAAGGCTCCGGTTCGATTCTGTTTTTATCGATATAGTTCCCTTCGGCTCCATTACAGACAAGAACAGACGGATAAGCTGGCCGCCAGAACACGAAATATTCATGAGTATGGCCGGTTTCAAGGAGGCTTATGAATACTCGGTTACTGTCAGACTGAGTTCAGCCCCTGATCTCGATATTAAATTGCCAACCCTGCCGGGCCTGGCAATCATGAAAATCATTTCGTGGAAAGAGAAATATCCTGAGCGTAAGAAGGATGCTGAGGATCTTCTGTTCATCATGCAGAAATATGAAGAGGCCGGTAACTCTGATAGGCTTTACGATAAAGAGCAGAACCTCCTGCAAGAGGAGAAATTTGATACGAAACATGCCAGTATCAGATTGCTTGGTCGTGATATGGCCAGGATAGCAGACCCTGATACATTGGACACGGTCATTACCATATTAGACGGTGAAACAGGGGAACAGTCTCAATACCGGTTGGTTACAGATATGATCATGGGTACTCTTACTTTCGATGATAGATTCGATGAGATACTTTTTCAGGTAGAGAGACTGGAAAAAGGGATTGAAGAGGCAGGTAAAAACAAATAGGAGATGATGATGCAGGGAAGAAGATCAGGCAGTCTCTTATTGAAGAAGGCATAGATATTACCGGACTTATCAAAGGCTGAGGTTTGTATTCCCCGTTTCTCACCCTTTCGTCTGTGAATTGAACTTCAATCAGAATGGGACTTTTACATGGAATCCTATGGAATCCTTATTATAGGTAAAATATGGGACCACCCTGTCCTTTCCTGAAACTACTCTGTAACCATTGAGGAGGGACTGAGTCATTGCTATAGATAAGATCATATCCCTGCTTATACCAGTCTCTTTTACAAGTATATTCGGGTCAGCATCAGGGTTGTCATTATTCAGATAAAATGTATATAGAGAATACCAGAGGAAATCAGTACCACTGAAGAATAACAGTGCCTTGTTATAAGTTGTAGGGTTTTTCCTGTATGATTGCAGGGCATATTCAAAACTTAAATTGGCGCCGATCTCTCCACCAAGTGCAAAAGATGGATATGCCTTATCCTCAAGCTTTTTTGTTGAGGTATAGCCTAAAAATAGATTGTTTTTCTGTTTTGAGAAAAACGTAACTGATATGCCTTCTCCTCCAACTGAGCTTCCTACAATAGCATGGCCATATTCATGGACTGCAAGATTTGTAAAGAAGGCTGAACTAAATTTAATTAATTCTTCCGGATTTGCACCCTTTGATTGTAAAGGTGTTACGGCCAACAGGGTTAAAAATATAAATAATGTTATAAGTACCTTCATTTCCCCATCCATGGCCGAAGTGGGGAAAATAAAAAAGCCCATTACCACTCGGTAATGGGCTTTAACCCATATCCACTTCGGCGGCCCCGCTTCCCTCATTCCTGAGGGCCGGAGGCTCTGCGTCCTGCCGTTACCGGCAGTTTGCTCTTATCGGTGGTATCTAAATTATCGCTCTATGTAATTTTTACTATACCACTAAGATAGTATATGTCAAATGGGCAATTTATTTCGGTTCAGTATAGCCAAAAACTGTCTCTTGTTCACCAAGTGCAAGAAAATTTTCTTGTTTTCCTGTTTGTTGTACCCCCGTTAGGGTTGCACTATATATCTAAGATATGATATCAGTTAATATAATGAAGTTTATTGCAGATGAGATGTTAGGCAGGCTTGCAAAATGGCTAAGGATCTTAGGATATGACACTGTCTTTGTAAAAAATATACGGGATGCAGAGATTATCAGAAGATCAATAATTGAAAGGAGGATATTACTGACAAGAGATACTCTCATGATCAAAAGAAAAGGTCTAAAGAACTTTCTCTTTATATCCCATGATCACACTATTGATCAGCTAAAACAAGTTGTAAATGAGCTAAGGCTTCCTCAGCCGGACAATCCTTTCTCACGATGTGTGGTTTGTAACACCCCCATCACAACGTATTCAAAAGAAGATGCCTGCAGAACAGTACCTGAATATGTGTGCAATACGCAGGATGTCTTTGGTTATTGTCAGGAGTGCAAGAAGATATACTGGAAAGGTACCCACTATGCTAAGATGCTCAAAACTATTGAGGGGCTTTTTATCAGGTAAATGTTTATATGAGTAATATCTGGCGGTTAATAAATTCAGGTGGTAATCATGGTTTCTACAATATGGCAATAGATGAAGCTATTTCCATTGCCTGTAGAAATGGAGTAGTATCACCTACCCTGCGCTTTTATACATGGTCACCACCAACAATATCAATCGGGTATTTTCAGGAACATGAAAGTTTATCAGATAACTACAGTTTCATTCCTGATAATACTCCTGTAGTCAGACGGATTACAGGTGGAAGGGCAATTCTTCACGGGAATGACTTGAGCTATAGTATAGTATGTCCCACTGCTAACAGATTATTCCCTGATAATCTGAAAGGCGCATATTCGATTGTTACAAAGGCCCTTATCAGTGGACTTGCATATCTCGATATAACTCCAGACCCGATTCTTACCCTCCAAAAAACATCAGGCAATAAACATTGGCGTATTAAAGCGGACCCTTCAACAAAGACCGCACCTTATCATCATTCTAAACTATGCTTTGATACTGTTCTCGGTCATGAAATAACTGTTAATGGGAAAAAGCTGATGGGAAGTGCTCAGCGCCGCTGGACAGAACTGTTCCTTCAACATGGCTCTATACTCATTGATGGCAGGCAAAATCATAATGGGCCTGCTTCTATTTCATTAAATGAACTCCTCAGAACCCCTTTGGATATTAAGGAGATTATTTCTGCATTATGCGCAGGGTTTCAAGACATCATGGGAATTACTTTAATTGAAGGACATTTGACCGGATATGAAGTAGAACTGGCAGAAAATCTTGTGGAAGATAAATATTCAAAAATATCCTGGAATAAAAGATAATAGCAAATGATTATTTACCTTTAAACCACTCTATGGTATTTTTAAGACCTTCGTCTATCGTATATTTGGGGGAATATCTTATTAATTCCATTGCCCTTCTTACATCAGCGAGTGAATGTTTAACATCACCAGGCCGCATATCTGTATACTCTGCCTTAACATCAGCCTCAACCAGATCACATATTTTCTTAAAAAGGTCGTTAAGTGTAGTCCTCCTCCCGCAGGCAATATTCATAACAGCACCCGAAACACCTGTTTCAGTACATGAGAGGATATTCGCCTCCACACAATCCTCTATATAAGTAAAATCCCTTGACTGTTCACCATCACCATAAATAGTCGGGCCCTTTCCTGCCAACACTGCAGTTATAAATTTAGGGATTACTGCAGCATATTGAGAGATCGGGTCCTGGCCCTGTCCATATACATTAAAGTACCTCAAAGATACTGTTGACAGGCCATAAATCCTGTGAAAGAGCGTTGTGTATATCTCTCCTGTAAGTTTACTCAGTGCATAAGGTGATAAAGGTGAAGTTGGCATTGTCTCAACTTTCGGGAGTGTGGGTGTATCACCATAAACAGATGAAGAAGATGCAAATACAAATCTCCTTACACCAGCATCCCTTGATGATATGAGCATATTTAGTGTTCCATTTATATTAACCACATTTGTTGTCATGGGATCAGCTATAGACCTTGGGACTGATGGTAATGCACCCTGATGTAATACGTATGAGACCCCTGATACGGCTTTCTTACATGCATCAATGTCCCGGATATCGCCTTCAATAACAATGAGCCTGAGTTCCCTCTCAACAGGCAAATGTTTATCAGTACCCTTAATAAAGACATAATCCCTATCAAGAGTTAAGGAGTGCCGCTTTATTATCCTTTCAATATTTTCCTTTTTGCCGGTGGAGAAGTTATCAAGGATCCGCACATTACAATTGCGGCCAAGAAGGGTTTCTACAATATTTGATCCTATAAAACCAGCCCCGCCTGTTACAAGATATATTTCCATTGCCTATAATTTCACTATCTTTGGAGATACAATACCCTTTGTAGCATTTCTCGTATCTACAACAATATTAGAATGTTCAACTATCTTGTTATAGTCGTAGGATGTGTGGTTTGTAACTATGACCGTACAATCATAGTTGTGGAGCAAGTTATAATCATTAAAATCTATTGAATTCATATCCATATTCTCTTCATGAAGGTCCGGAATATATGGATCATGATATGAGATTATACCCCCTTTGTCTTTCAACAATTTTATTACATCGAGCGCTGGTGATTCTCTCACATCACCTATATCCCTTTTATATGCCACGCCAAGTACAAGTATGTGAGAACCATTAATACTCTTTCGCTGTGTATTAAGTGCATCAAAGACCTTATTTACCACATAATAAGGCATATTGGTATTTACCTCACTGGCAAGTTCAATAAAGCGGGCATTATAATTTAACATCTTCAATTTCCATGAGAGATAGTGTGGATCTATGGGGATACAATGACCCCCGAGTCCCGGGCCAGGGTAAAAAGGCATAAAACCAAAAGGTTTTGTGGCTGCTGCATCAATGATCTCCCATACATCCATACCAAGTTTATTGCAGATGATTGCGATCTCGTTTACAAGACCTATATTAACAGCCCTGAATGTATTCTCAAGTAGTTTTACCATCTCAGCCGCCCTCGTTGAGCTTACCGGTACTATACTATCTACTGCCACTTTGTATAAGGCACAGGCAACTTCCGTGCACTTGTCCGTAACCCCGCCAATAATCTTGGGTGTATTCTTTGTGTTAAAGAACGGGTTTCCAGGGTCTATACGCTCGGGTGAGAAGGCAAGAAAAAAGTCTACACCGGCCTTAAGTCCGGTTGCTTCAAGCTCAGGCTGTATTATCTCCTCAGTTGTACCAGGGTAGGTAGTGCTCTCAAGTACGATGAGCTGTCCCCTGTGTAGATACCTTCTAATCTGCTCTGTAGCAGAGATAATGTATGATATATCCGGATCTTTGGTCTTCCTGAGTGGGGTTGGGACACATATACTTACAGTATCAAGTTCCTTAAGTACACTAAAATCTGTTGTGGCCTTTAGCAACCCGGCCTCTACTGCGTTCTTAATCTCAGCATCCGTAGAATCCTTTATATAAGATTTTCCATTGTATATAGCTTCTATCTTCTTCTTATCCAGATCAATACCTGTTACCTTAAACCCTATTTTAGTAAATTCCAGGGCAAGTGGTAATCCAACATATCCAAGTCCTATAATACCAACCTGAACCCTCTTTTGCTCAATCTTCTCCATTATAGAATCCATTACTTCCCTCCCCTATTAAGACATTCTAATAAATTTACTCCCTGTCTGATTTCCTTAATCTATATACGATCTCTTCACTTAATCTCCTGTTTGCAGCAATCAGATCTGATATCAAACCGATCATTATAGTCTGAAACCCAAGCATCATCAATACAGCAGAAAGTATAAGGGATTGTAAATGACCGGCCCCTTGTCCTGTAAACATATAAAAAAGGTATCGAAGTGATATTATAAATCCGGCAGAAAATATTATAACTCCTATAGTGGCAAAGAACTTCAAAGGTCTGTACATTGCATAAGTCCGTATAATAGTTGATGCAGATCTCCATACATATCGCCATATACTTGTTATCAGTCTTGATTCACGTGTTTGAGGGTTTGTCCTGACAGGGATATGTGCAATGGCAAGACGGTTGTGTCCTGCCTGTATAATAGTCTCCAGTGTGTAAGTATAGCCTGATATTATATTAGTCCTCATTGCGGCCTCACGGCTGAATGCCCTGAACCCGCTTGGCGCATCAGGAATCCGTGTATCTGATGCGACTCTTACTACCCAGCTACCGAATTTCTGAAGAAACTTCTTTGCCGGAGAAAAATGGTTAATAGTACCAACATCTCTGTTACCAATTACAATATCAGCCTTACCATCAAGGATTGGCTTTATTAAGTTAGTGATATCAGCCCCATTGTATTGATTGTCAGCATCAGTGTTCACAATAATATCAGCGCCGAGGCTTAAGGCTGTCTGAAGTCCGGCCATAAATCCTTTTGCAAGTCCCTGGTTTTTTGAAAATCTTACTATATGGTCAACGCCGCATTCCCTTGCCACCTGAGAGGTCCGATCAGTACTTCCGTCATCTATAACAAGTATTTCAACCTTATCAACACCGGGTATCTCACGTGGAATATCTTTTACAGTGTATGGTAATGTCTCTTCCTCGTTGAGACAAGGTATTTGCACTATAAGCTTCAAATCCCTTCTCCTCCTAAAACTTCTTTGATTCGGGCAAGTGATATAGCCCCTTCCCGTAATACTGCAGGTTCATTGCCGGTAACATCAACCACTGTAGATTCAAGCTCACCTTTTGTTACACCCCCGTCTACTAACCCATCAATCCTATCCTTTAGTGTTTTTAGAACTTCTTCAGGATTATTCATGCTCGGCATATTTGATATATTTGCACTCGTGGCTGTTATGGGTCTGCCAAGATTTCTCACGAGCCTCCTGCAAAAAGTATGGTCCGGCAGTCTTATCCCGATTTTTCCTGTTGTTCCTGTAAGAATACGGGGGATTGATTCAGAGGCGTAAAAAATAAGCGTGAGTGGTCCTGGCCAAAGAGTATTGATAAGTTTTTGGGCAAATGATGGGATATCTTTCTTGGATACATACTGCGTGAGCCCGGATTTGTCAGAAATAAGTATCAGGATAGGTTTTTCGTACATCCTTTCCTTTATCTTAAACACTTTCTCTATTGCTGTATAATTAAAAATATCTACCCCAAGTCCGTAGAATGTATCAGTAGGAAATGCTATAACGCCTCCGGTTCTTAATAAATCGGTTATTTCCAGGATTATTTCAGGGTCGGGATTAGATTGGTCTATCTTGAATATCTGCATCCTTGGTTTTCAATAACTATTTTGACCTATTTCTGGCCTTTTCCTCAATTGTCTTAGCCATATCGCCTTTATATCTTTTGAATTCTTTTAGCAGGGCCTGGTCTTTCCTTGATAATATCTGTACTGCAAGTATAGCAGCATTTTTAGCGCCTGCTGTCCCTACTGCCATAGCCGCAACAGGGACGCCGCCCGGCATTTGAACTATGGACAACAGGGAATCAAAACCTTTCATCGGTGAAGAGTCAATAGGTACTCCAATAACAGGCAGGATGGTCTCTGATGCAATAACACCAGGAAGGTGTGCAGCACCACCTGCCCCTGCTATTATTACCTCAATGCCTGACTCTTCTGCACTGCTTGCAAACTCATGAACAAGCCCCGGACTTCGGTGTGCTGAGGCTACTATAATCTCATAGGCAACCTTAAATTTGTCCAAAACCTCTGCAGCAGCCTTCATAACCGGCATATCAGATTCACTACCCATAACAATAGCTACCAAAGGCCTGCCCATCTTCATCCCCCTTTTTAAACCCTTCCAATATCCTTTCTATATTGCATACCATCAAAATATATCTTACCAACTGCCTCATAGGCTTTTTCTTTTGCCTTTCCAATATCCTCACCAAGGGTGGTCACACCAAGTACCCTGCCGCCTGCTGTAACGATATTTTCATTATTGTTTGCAGATCCGGCATGAAACACCATAACATCTTCCATTCCGGCTACATCATTTAATCCTGATATGATCTTTCCATTCCGGTACTTGTCCGGATAACCACCTGAGGCCATAACAACGCAAACTGAAGCGCTGTCACTCCATTTAACATTAACCATTCCAAGCCTTCGTCCAACTACACCCTCAATAATTTCCATAATATCGCTTGATAACCTCATAATTATCGGCTGTGCCTCAGGGTCTCCGAACCTGCAATTAAACT
>MHER01000018.1:0-1668 GCA_001805205.1 Nitrospirae bacterium RIFCSPLOW2_12_42_9
CTTTAAGAAATTTTAATGGAGTTTCAGGTGTAACTACAATACTTCCAACAGGAGATTCAGAGAAGAAATTGTTTTTCATCAGAATAACAAATGGAGATTTTGAAGAAATAAACAGTGAATAAGGGTTCAAGGAGTCAAGGGTTCAAGGGGTCAAGGATTATAGTGTAATTCAAAATTGAAAATCATGATTTTGACATTTAATTTTATTCACCTTGAACCCTCGAATCCTTGACCCCTTGAACCCTTAACAGAACTAATGAAAGGAGAATTTTAATGGCTGATATTTTGCCGTTCAAAGGGGTTATTTACAATAAGGAAAAAATTAAAGAGATAGAAAAAGTTGTAACTCCTCCATATGATGTAATATCAAAGGATGAGCAGGAACAGTTCTACAACCTTAACCCTTATAATGTGATAAGGATTACCCTTGGAAAAAATCTTGCCGGGGATAATGAGAAAGAAAACAAATATACAAGGGCAGCAGATTATCTTCAGCAATGGCTTGCAAATGGAATACTTGTAAAAGAAAGCAATGATGCAATATATGTATATGAACAAAAATATACTGTTAAAAACGGCGGATCAAAGACAAGAATGGGATTTATCGCACTGACCCCTCTTCAGGATTTTAGCAGTAAAAAGATACTGCCCCACGAGAATACGCTCTCAAAGCCAAAAGAGGACAGGCTTCAGCTTATGCGCGCCTGCAATGGGAACCTGTGCCAGGTTTTTGCCCTCTATTTTGATGAAAAGAAAAAGACTGACGAAGTCCTTGAAGAGGCTTCCAAGCTCAAGCCTCTTTTTGATTTTACTGATGGAAGCGGAATTTCCCATAGATTCTGGTCATTTAAAGATAAAGAAAAAATCGGACTGATACAAAAAGCTATGGATGGAAAAAAGCTTTTAATTGCTGACGGGCATCACCGCTATGAAACGGCTCTGAATTACAGGAATGAAAAGAGGCAGAAATCAAAGAACTTAACTGGAGAAGAACCCTTTAACTACATAGCCATGATGTTTGTAAATGCTGAAAGCGAGGGGTTAACGATCTTCCCGACCCACAGAGTGGTTAATAACCTCAATGATTTTAACGCAGATAAAATATTAAAAAAATTAGGAGAATATTTTGCTGTAAAAGGTTTTGACTACAGAGAGAGTGAAAAAGAAAATTTGTTTAAAAAACTTTCTGAAGCAGGAGAAAAAAACCCGTCCTTTGGAATGTTCATTAAGGGTTCAGATAAGTTTTATCTTCTTACCCTTGATAATAAAAAGCTTATAGATGGGCTGTTTCCTGAAAATACTCACTCTGAATGGAAAGAGCTTGATGTGGTAATTCTCCATACCGTTGTAATTGAGAATATCCTTGGAATCAGCAGGGAGAATCAGGCAGGAGAGAAAAATATAATCTATGTAAAGCTTGAAAAGGAAGCGATTAAGAAAGTAAAAGAGGGAGAAGCCCAGATAGCGTTTCTCCTTAACCCTACAAGGGTATCACAGGTTAAAAATGCGGCTCTAAAGGGTCTGAGGATGCCGCAGAAATCAACCTTTTTCTACCCAAAACTTCTCACAGGGCTTGTGATGAATCTGTTTGAGGATTAGGACATGCGTTTTCTAATTCTTCCCTCTTGGCTTTTCCCTTATTGTGTTTTTAATCAAATTTCCCCTCAA
>MHER01000018.1:1701-7987 GCA_001805205.1 Nitrospirae bacterium RIFCSPLOW2_12_42_9
TGAGGGGTGTGTTGCTATCTCTGTAAAGCCCTGTCTCCTTTGCCAGGAGTAGAACTGTCAATATATCGCTAATCCTGTGGGTCATACTGATTATATAGCTTCCAATTGATTCATACCCGATGTTTTCCCTTGCCCATCGTATTACCCTGAAGGTCCCGACAGTGTTGAATGCCTCTTTGGAAAGGTACGTGTCCTGAGATATAAGCGGGCGGAGAGTCTCTATTTCTTCTGATAGAATGCGGACCTTTTCTTCTTCAGACATATCCCGGAAGCCCTGGTATATCCTGAGTCTGTCAAATACCTCACATATAGCCCTTGTATGTTTTTCTGATTCCTCTCGTATATCAAGTCTTGCGAGATGAAAGCCAAAGACCTCAACCCTTTTTATCATGGAATATATCTCAATCTCTGCTGTCCTCATACCTTTATTAGCAATAAGGCTCCGCCTGATTATATTTAAATCCTCAAGAAACTCTGAAGGGTTTGAATAGGGCTTAATAGTATCAGTTTTCCCTGTAATACCCCTTTTTACAATAGATTCTCTGGTTTCTGTTAATCTCATCTTTATTAACGAAAGTTTCTGCCTGTAAGGTTCATGTGGATTTCTGTTGAGTACGCTCTGGCCAACCTCATAGTTAGTTCGTACAGTTTCTTCAATTGATGAGAGTAATTCTTCAGATACATTTACCTTTGTTGCAGATTGGCTCAGACTGCCTATCATATCCTGAGTTGACTGTATATATAACGAGATGATGCAATCAGAATGGGTTGTAAGGGTCCATCGTGTTACCTCCGGTGTAACATTAGGATTCCCGTCCCTGTCGCCTCCAATCCAGGAACCAAATTTTAAGAGCGGAGGGATGCTGATGTCCCTGTCAGGATAGAATTTCTCAATATTACGTTTAAGGGAATGATAGAGTTTCGGGATTACAGGGTAGAAAGTCTCTCTAAAATAGTGGAGCCCGTTTAATACCTCTTCTGCCACTGTAGGCCTTTCAAGGAAAATATCCCCTGTCTGCCATAGTTTCTGTATCTCATTTATTATGTCTTCCTTTAAGAGGGCCTTCTCTTCCGGTGTCCATATAGGGTTTTCCTTCTTGAAAATAGTAAGGTATATCTTCCTGTATTTTTTCAGGATGGTGAGTCTCTTTGCCTCTGTAGGGTGCGCCGTCATTACCGGATAAACAGACATGGTGTTCAGGAGATCGAGAAGGGCATTTTTATCTATCCTCTTATCAAGCAGTCTTTTAAAGCAATCCTCAAATGAACCTTTTATTAGACCTCCGCTGCGTTGTATTTCTCTCCGTTCCTGCATCCCGAAGTTCTCTTCAGCAGTGTTAAGGAGGTAAAAATAGAGTGCAAATGCCTGAATAAGTTTTGAAGATGTAGAGAGATTAAGACGCGCTGCCTCGTTAAGCAGAAAGGCCTCTATTGATGGGTCATACTGGTCTTTGATCTTTTTACAGGCGGTCCGGAATGCCTCAATTAACCGGAATAGTGATTCACCCTCCTGTTCCCGTATAACTTCATCGAGGGCATCCTCAAGGTACTGGATATCTGCCTGCAGACGGCTGTCATCAATATGCCATTCCATAACTGATACGACTATAGCAAAAATCCTTATATTATTAAAGATCGGGGCTTATTATCTAAAAGTCTGCATTTAACTTTTATTATGATAAAAATTACTATATACTAAGTTAATATATTTATAGAAAATTATCATGGAGGAGAGCTGACATACTCCAGGTTGCTGAAAAGGCCTTATTTGTCACCCTGAATTTTTTAGTCTTATTAAACATCTCCCCTTTAACAATTGCATATGTCAATCCCCCCTCCATCCCTTCCCATGACATCAACATCCAATTTGATATAAAGTCCCATGAGATAAAGGCAGTAGACCTTTTGAAGATTTTTGTAGATGGAAAAACAGATACAGCACTCTCTGTGAACAAAGACATTGTTATCACCTCAGTAAAAGGGAGTGACAACAGGAACTTAAATTTTTTGTTAAAAGAGGATAGTAAAGACAAAAAGAAATTATTTATATATTTCCCTAAAAGGATTGAGGGGGAGGTTATCCTGAGAATAGAATACAGGGGCAGATTAGCACATTTTCCGGAAGACATAAAGTTTACCAGGGAATTCCTCAGTGATAAACCTGTAGCCTATGTTGGAGAAGAGATTATACTCCTCGATGGCGCATCCTGCTGGTATCCATGCATAAAAACAGTGAATGAAACTGCCACATTTAAAGTTACGGCTATTACACCAAAGGATTACGAAATTGTTATGGAGGGGGACAGGGTATCGAGGAAAGTGAATGGGGGGATTACTAATACAATATGGGATTTCCCTTATCCATCGTCAGGGATTTATCTTGTTGGCGGGAGATATATTATTAATGAAGATAAATACAATGATATTAAACTTTACACCTATCTTTTCCCTGTAGACGTCAGTCTGTCTTCAACGTACATGGAGCATACAAAAAAATATCTTGAGTTGTATGAAAGGTTATTGGGCAAGTATCCTTTTAAGAAATTTGCAGTAGTGGAAAATATCTTAGCCACGGGATATGGTATGCCGTCTTATACACTACTCGGTCAGTCTGTTATGAGACTGCCATTTATTGTAAAGACATCACTGGGACATGAGATTGCACATAACTGGTGGGGGAATTCTGTGTACCCGGATTATGAATCAGGCAACTGGAGCGAGGGGCTGACAACATATCTGGCAGACCACATGTATGATGATCAGGAAGGTAAGGGGCCGCAATACAGAAACCAGCTCCTGAGAGACTATGCAAACCATGTTGAGCCATCTGAGGAATACCCTCTGACTGAGTTTAAGAACAGAACAACCCCTGAGGACAGGGCCCTTGGATATGGCAAGGGGGCATACATATTCCATATGTTGAGGATTATGTTAGGGGATGAGATGTTCTATAAAGGATTGAGGAGTGTTGTCACAAACAAGAGATTTAAGTCAACCCAATGGGGTGATTTTAGAAAGGCATTTGAAACGGTTTCCGGGAGAGAGCTTGGATGGTTCTTTAAACAGTGGGTTGAAAGGTCCGGGGCCCCTGAGATAAACCTCGGTGAGGTCAGTATAGTTGAGCACCAGGAGGGATACACAGTCAGGGCACAGATAATTCAAAAGGAAAAGGCATATGAGATATACCTGCCAGTATCATTGGAGACTGTGGAGGGTCCTATGCTTACCTATCACTGGATAAAAGGCCGCGATAACATCATTGAGATAGATGTATTTGAGAATGATAAGACACCTAAACCCAAGTCAATCATAATCGATCCTTATTATGATGTCTTCAGGAGATTGAATCCGGAAGAAGTACCATCAACAATAGGAAAATTCTTTGGAGCAGAAAGCAGGCAGGCTATCCTCCCATCAAAAGTAGATAAAGAGCTAATTGATGTTTATGCAAATGTGGCCTCGGGCATAGAGAATGTTACAATAAAGTTTGACAAAAAGGTAACAGAAAAAGATTTAAGACAAAAATCTTTATACTTACTTGGAGGATTGGATGAGAATATAATTACAGAGAGATTCATTTCAAATCTCCCTGATGAGATAAAGCTAAGGGAGAAGACGATTTCAATAAATGGAACGGAATATGACAAAAATGATTCAGTCCTTGTAGTCGCAATATCAAGTCCACTCAACCAGAACGAGTCTCTGCTTATTTTAAGTGGTGAGAAGCCGGAATATATTGAATCTGTAGCTGAAAAGATAAGCCATTATGGAAAGTATAGCTATCTCCTCTTCTTCAAAGGAGGAGTTAAAGAAAAGGGTACATGGACAACATCGAGGATGGAGAAGAGATTCCATTGATAGGTATGGAGGCGGCGAGCTGTGGTCAATAAGGGATATAGTCAGGGGGTGTCTTCCATAACTATATACAGGACAACTATCCTGGGAAAGTGCAAATTTCTCTTACCTCTGCCAATGATACCTTAATACCCTAATTTTTTAACTCTTTCTGCTATGAGTTTTTTTATTTTCTCATAGGATGGCGGTGGGCCTGTTCTCACCTGCCTGCCGTCTATGAATAAGGCATCAGCAATACCCCACTCCCAAAAAACATTTCTATCGAATGTCTCAATCTCCTGAAATACAACCTTATCCCCAAATTCAGATGCAGCTCTCTTTGCCCTTTCAAAAACCATGTTCATTGCCGGGCACCATCCATTCAAAAATGATGCTACCGTTACCTTGCCTGGTATGATTTGAGGTTTTTTTCTTAATCTAACCCATTTCGGAGGGAACGCATTATCAGTAAAAGGTTTCCACAATAGAACCGGATCCAAAAGCCCTTGTTTATCCACCTTGGCATATCCCTGTTTTTTAAACCACGATGCCTTCATCCAGAATGGTAATGGAATCCCCCATGCAACAATACCTTTTGCCCCTTTAGCCTGTGCATCAGCCTCAGCAGCGTGAAGTAATGCCTTTCCCATACCTTTCTTTTGAAAGTTTCCTCTTCCCTTTTTGTGACCATGAACCCAGATACAGCTTATAAAATATAGATCCTTCCCTTCAACGAATGAATACTCTATAGGAAGATATTGTATCATTCCTCCGACTTTTCCATTGTCATCAATTGCAAGCTTTACCTGAAGGCCTTTATCCTTCATCTTATTGTACCAGACCTCTTTATGGCACCCTGCTTCTTTCATCTCTTCAGACCAATCTTCAAGACATACAAAATATAATTGCTTATATTCCTCTGTTAGATTTATTACTTTCATGTAATAGTCCGTTTAAACTCTAATTCACCAAGGTCAGGCAGATCTTTTTGGGATTCTTTAATTGATATACCCGGGATCGTGTAAGTCTGAAAGATATTATTTACAATCTGCCCTGATTTTTTGATTTGATCCTCACATCTACTGTCATTCCGATCTTTAATGGAGTCTTCTCACTGAGTCCTATCTTTACCTGAATGACCTTCATGAGTCTTCAGCGAGCCTTTTTAAAAGCTCAAGTACCTCCCTTCCTGTCCTTGAGTCAAGGTTGGCCGTAGGTTCATCAGCAAGTATGATGGGCGGGTTTGCTGCCAGTGCCCTCGCAAAGGCAACCCGCTGTTTCTCGCCACCGCTCAGGTCCTTCGGATAGAAGTAAGACCTTTTCCCGAGTCCGACCCTTTCCATAAGTCCCAGCGCCTCCTCCCGGATCTTACTCTTATCCCAACCCTTTAACCTTAAAACAACCGCAACATTTTCTACTGCCTTGAGAGACGGGAAGAGATTGAATGCCTGGAAGACGAACCCGAAATATCTCTTTCTTATATCAGGGAGGAGGTCTTCACTGAGGTCGTTCACGATCCGGCCATCAACAATTACCTTACCTTTCGTTGGATGTAGGATACATCCCATCATTGATAAAAGTGTGGTCTTGCCGGAACCTGATGGGCCCATGATCAACAGGACCTCGCCTCCCCTGATGCTTATAGAGACAGAGTCCACTGCAACTACCCTCACATCGCCTTCCTGATATATCTTTGTGTAAATAAAAGTACAGAATTTATCTCAAGTGTTACACCCGCTCTTTCAACAGGATTTTTTACAAGGATAATAAAGACAAGCCCTATTATATAACCTATAACTGCACTAATTCCAGCCTGGCTGAATATGACTTTATATATATCGCTGTTCCTTGCACCTATGGCCTTAAGTGTACCGAACTCCCTTATGTGTTCCATTGTATTGGCATAGATTGTCTGCCCTACAATCGACCCGCCGACAATAAGCCCCAGAATTGCTGTAATAAAAAAACCCATGCCCAATCCGGTCTGAACTGTCCAGTACATAATAGTCTTATAAATGATGTCATTTCTGGTGAAGATGTCATTATCCCTCATCGTAGCCCTCAGGGTATCCACTATATGCCCTAATCTTCTTTTATCCTTTACTTTTGCAACAATAAAAAAGGTCTGCTTCTCCTGATTGAATTCTGAAAAGAGATTCTGTAATTGATTATAGGACATAAATACGATTGGCATGGTGGTAAAACTCTTTATCCCCTCGGAAAGTCCAACGAGCTTAAATGAATGCGGGTTTGCGAGGGTCAGCTCCCATACGCTGCCAACTGCAAGCCTCCCCAGCCTCTGCTGGGATGTTGTATCAAGGATCATGTAATTTCCGCCTTTAACATCCTTAGGATTTCCGGCTATCATAGACCATGGAGCCCCTATACCAGTATCAGGATTATAACCCAAAATCTGAACCTGCTCCCGACCTCCATTTTCCAGCTTTAGAAA
>MHER01000019.1:0-821 GCA_001805205.1 Nitrospirae bacterium RIFCSPLOW2_12_42_9
AATAAAATTACAGAGGCGTTAAGGATAGATGCCCTCTTTATGCCTAAGCCCTCAGAGACTACCAGACCGCTGAATCTGGCCGCCGGGATAGCTATTGCAGGTTACAGTCTTTATTCACTCTTGAAATAACAGAAATGGTAAACTTCTTGACATCCTGAAACAGTGGTTTTAATATATCTATACGGTAAAAGATATGTAGGGACAGACCTTAAGGTCTGTCCCTACAGGCTCAAGAGGAGAATGGGATGCCGGCCATGAGAACTGGTAATGTCACAGAGAAAAAGTATACCTATGCTGACTACCTGCTCACTGAAGATGAGAAGAGGTATGAGATATATGAGGGGGAATTGATTATGGTTCCAGCGCCTAATACGAAGCATCAGAGGATTTCCTGGGAGATTGAATTTATCATGGGGAAATTTGTTAAGGAAAATAATCTCGGTACTATTCTTGATGCCCCTACGGATGTCGTCCTGGCAGAGGATGTTATCGTTCAGCCAGACATCCTGTTCATCTCGAAGGAAAGGGGAGACATAATAAAGCCTCAGGCCGTGATGGGTCCCCCTGATTTAGTCGTTGAGATCGCATCCCCTTCAACCTCTTTTTATGATACCGTGAAAAAGAGAGATATCTACCAGCGTTACGGAGTCAAAGAATTCTGGCTTGTCTTTCCTGAAGAAAAGGCCATTGAGGTTATGACCCTTGATGAGGGAATTTACAGGGAATTTGCCTCTGCAAAGGGTTCAGGAAAGGTGAAGTCAAAGGTGCTGGCAGGGTTGGATGTTGATTTAATGGAAGTTTTTGGTATGTAATAACAAAAA
>MHER01000019.1:836-10943 GCA_001805205.1 Nitrospirae bacterium RIFCSPLOW2_12_42_9
GCAAGGATAAGTGATTTTGACCCTTTTGGGGTCGAGGATATGCCTAAGGAAAAATATGTTGCAAAACAGGGATACGTGACAGGCAAGTGCCTATGTACTAAATGTCCAACTTATGTTCAGGGCGATAATCCGGTTGGTTACTGTTTTCCACTTGTAGGGACAAGCAGCAAGATAAAATGGGAGAAGGATTGTATCTGCGGGACATGCCCTGTCTATAAAGAATATGAGCTGACACATACCTTTTACTGTACTCGATGTTCACAGGTGTGTCAGGCTTACAAGATGGAAGTTGGCGGCGGGCATGAGTAGTACAAAAGAAAATTTAACATAAAACGAAAGGGAGGAATATTTTGGAAATCACAACAGTTGAAAAGGCGAAGGAAACTATACTCAAATGGTTAAATGAGAATCATCACAACATAGAGGAGTACAAGGATAATAGTGCTAACTTCCATTTTGAGATCGATTTCCCATTAGGAACTGCGAAAAAAGAACGTATTATACAACCCAAGGATTATCCATCACTAATATTATTACTGAATGGTGTTTCTATCGCACCTGAACATATGGATTTGCTGAAAAAGATGAAAGAGGATGAGAGGGAGCTTTTTTATAATGAGATCAGGAAAGACCTCATGTTCTCTGAAAGCAGCTATGATATTAATCTGGATGAAACGGGTATTGCAAGACAGGTTCAGTTTTCTTATGAGTTTTACTTTGATACCCTTACAAAGACACAGTTGTATAGAGGACTCCTGGTAAATTACAGGGTCCTGATATATTTTGTGAATAAGTTTAATGAGAGGTTTGGCATTCCGGAGATGCCAAAACAGGATGTAGAGGTCTCTTAAGTAAGATCCGGTAATAATGTTGAAAATGCATAGCGAGCGTAATCCCTGCAGCTTGCTGCAGGGAGCTTCAATCAAGTTCAGCACAAGGTTCGGGATGACAATTACAAGAAAGGGAGTGTGAAAAATGGCAGAGCAGAAGATTGAAATCAGGTATAAATGTTTGCATCAGTCTTGCCAGATAAAGGGCTGCCGTGAAGGGGTCCTGAGTATGGATGAGGCCCTGTTTAATCAATTGGCCGCCTCGTATGAAGACAAATCTCATCTTAAGACCCCCCGAGGCTATTGCCGGCTGGGATTTCCCCAGACCCTCAAGGTACTTGAATTAAGAAGGGCCGGGCATGAGGATGATGTACAGCCGGTAGAAAATACCATTGAAAAGGGAGGTCCGGATCCTATAGAAATACTCAAGGGAGAGCATCAGATCGTTCTTAAAAAACTTGACCTTATTGAGCAGCAGGTACGCAGCAGAGATATTGATGGCTTATGGATTTCTACTGCTGAAGTGGAAGACGGGATTCACCACCATTCAATTGAGAAGGAGGAATTTGTTCTTTTCCCTCTTTTAGAGAAGGCATCTCCTTACAGTGCGAGCGAAATCGCTATTATGAAGGAGGACCACAGAGAGCTGATAGCCCTTCTGGATTCTTTCAGAAACGGATTAAAAGAAGGGGATATAAACGATAGTATAAGCAATTCGATATTATCAAACTTAAGGAATCATATAGCAAAAGAAGACAATGAATTTTTTGATTCAGTAATTAAAGTTCTTGATGCAGAGGGTAAGAAGATCCTTTTAGACGGCATGGTAAAGGCAGATGAATCACATGTTGTTATTGAGGCAGGAGACCGTTTTCAGGAAGCAGCCATTGAAAATGATTCTGATTCAGATGATCGCGAGAGATTTAATGAGGCCCTTTTAGCTGCCAAGAAGGCATCCAAGGATGATGAATGCTGTCACTAAGATGATAAAAAAAAAATTAATATTTGTCCTGCCTGCACTTTTTGTCTTAATAACAGGAATTGCCAGACCAGAGGCAGCTACTGTTTATGTCCCGGACAGCTATAAGTCTATCAAAGATGCAGTAGACCATTCCCTGCCAGGTGATACAGTACTTGTAAAGGAAGGGAATTATAACGAAAACATATTAATCACAAAACCGATTACATTAAAATCAAACAAAGGTCCTGATGCCACTGTTGTTAAGGCATCTGATCCCACAGAATCTGTATTCAAGGTGTTCAATGTTACAGGAGCAAGTATAATAGGATTTACTGCCACCGGTTCGGACGTCGCCGGTATATATCTGCATAACTCGGATAATGACATTCTCCAGTATAATAAAGCTACAAAGAACAGACACGGTATTGCCCTCTATTCTTCTGATAATAATACCCTGAAAGAAAATATTGCCAGCCATAATAAACAGACCGGAATGTATCTTGAATTATCCAATAACAATATTATAGAGAATAACACTGCAGACTCAAATGAAGAGAAGGGGTTATTCCTCAACTCTTCCAATCTGAACAGGGTCATGTATAATAGTGCAAGTCTTAATAAGTGGAATGGGATAACACTGTGGTCTTCCAACAACAACACAATTCATGGGAACAAGGTGTTAAGAAACACCTATGGGATTGTACTCAGCAACTCAAACAATAACTCTATGGAAGATAATAAGACATGGACAAACTTCTACATTATCTTGCCTATAATTTTAATATATATTGGGGTGCTTATTTACTGGATCCAGAGGAAGATATTTACTATGATCTATAGAGAAAAGAATGTTTGAGATAAATACAATTATTGCCTCTATAGGTCTTATAATGGCAACTGTAAGCTTTATGACCGGACTACAGTTGGCAAAAAGGGATAAGGAAGTTGGCGTTATGATAGCTGGTATGCACAGGATTAATGGTTACATAACGTGCGCTGTTTATATTGTAGTGGCTGCCCTTTCCCTTAATGGTAACGGGGGATTCAGGACATGGTCGGTAATAGGATGGGCCGTGGGTCTTGGTTTGATAGCCATAAAGATATTTGTCATAAGAAATGAACGTTATTACAAGTACGGCAGCAGGGTAGGGCTCATGCTTTTTGTTGCCTGGCTTATTATCATATACAAACATATCGTGACATAATCCTTCATAAAATGTCTGTTGCTTTCCGGTACCCATATATGTCATAATACAAATCGTCTTTAATGGTTTTCAGAAGTTTTTAGCGTGTAAGGGCCGCAAGAGCTTTTGATCTTGCGGCCTTTTTGTTTGTTTAGAAGGCTTGATTATTTAACAATTATTTGAAAAAGGAGAGACATGTCAAAAGGATTTAATGATTTTAATCTATCTGTTGAAGTACTAAATGCTATTTCTGAGATGGGCTTTGAAGAGCCAACAGCAATACAGAAGAGCACTATCCCTCCGGCTATGGAGGGGTTTGATGTAATCGGTCAGGCACAGACCGGTACAGGGAAGACAGTTGCATTTGGTATACCTGTCATAGAAAAGGGGAAAAGAGGCAAAATCCCATATGCTATCATTCTTACACCAACGCGTGAGCTTGCAGTGCAGGTTGCAAAGGAGTTAAACAGGATTGGGAAGAATAAGGGGATTCTGTCAGTCCCTATTTATGGTGGACAGCCTATTGAAAAGCAGATTGGGACCCTTAAAAAGGGGGTTGATATTGTTGTGGGTACACCGGGCCGGGTGATAGACCATATCAAAAGAAAGACCCTTGTTCTGAAAAATGCCCGAATCCTGGTCATTGATGAGGGTGATGAGATGCTTAATATGGGTTTTGTTAATGATATCGAGAGGATCATTAAAGAACTCCCGCTCCCTGCAGAAAGACAGACAATGCTGTTTTCCGCTACCCTGCCGGACGAGATAATGCGAATTGCATCTAAATATATGAATAACCCGAAAGAGGTATCTGTAGATCCAGGGAATAAGGTTGTTCAAAAGATTAAGCAGGTGTTTTATGAAGTAAGCGAGGGGAGCAAGATAAGTGCGCTGACCACACTCCTTAATGTCGGAGAGCAATCTCTTACTTTAGTCTTTTGTCATACTAAGAGAGAGGTGGACAGGGTATACGGTAAGCTCCAGAAAATGGGATACATTGCAGGTGCTATACATGGAGATTTCAGACAGTCTCACAGGGACAGTATGATGGATAAGTTCAAGAGAGGTGATATTGAAATCCTTGTTGCTACAGATGTTGCAGCCAGAGGACTGGATATTCCTGATATATCGCATGTTGTTAACTATAACATACCACAAGACCCTAACAGGTATATCCATCGTATTGGACGGACCGGAAGGGCAGGGAGAACCGGCATGGCGAGTACCTTTGTTACCCCGGGAGAGCACAGGCAGTTGAGTCTGATAGAACGGTCTGCAAAGACGAGGATCCATAAGGGAAAATTGCCGGAAAGTACACCGGGAAATACACCGGGAAATACAGAAGTTAAGAAGGAAGCGACAATGGGAGTAAGGTCCGGATACAACCGGATAGAACATAAAAAGATTCTTCCTATGAGTGGAAGTTCTTATAAAAAGAGAAGGTTCAGGTCTTATGAAGCGTGAGGATATAAGGAATATTGCGATTATTGCCCATGTTGACCATGGGAAGACTACCCTTGTGGATGGAATGCTAAGGCAGTCAGGGATATTCCGTGTCAATGAAAGGGTCCAGGAAAGGGTGATGGACAATATCGACCTTGAGCAGGAGAAGGGGATTACGATAATGGCAAAGAATACTGCCATTGAATACAATGGTTTTAAGATAAACATTGTTGATACCCCCGGGCATGCAGATTTTGGAGGTGAGGTTGAGAGGACGATGAAGATGGTAGATGGCGTGTTATTGTTAGTGGATGCATCGGAAGGACCCCTGCCTCAGACAAGATTTGTCCTCAGAAAGGCGCTTGAACTCAAGCTGCCTCCGATTCTTGTCATTAACAAGATTGACAGGCCTGATGCAAGGATTCAGGAGGTGCTCAATGAGGTCTATGACCTCTTTATAGACCTTGATGCCGCAGAAGAGCAGCTTGATTTTCCTATTGTATATACAAATGCAAAGAGGGGGATAGCAAAACTTGATATCCATGATGAATCTCCTGATTTAAAACCTTTATTTGACTTGATAATTAAGGCAATACCTGCACCACAGGGTGATGCAGACGAAATACTCCAGGTCCTTGTGACGAATATAGACTACAGCGATTATATAGGGAGACTCGCTATCGGCAGGATATTTTCAGGTACTGTAAATATCGGGGATCCTGTGGCCATGATAAGCAGCAATGGAGATAAAACAGGGATGAAGATTACCTCTATTTACACCTTTAAAGGGCTCGAGAGGATAGAGGCAAGGAGTGTCTCTGCAGGGGACATAGTTGCCCTATCAGGGATAGAGGGGGTCAATATAGGAGACACGATAACAGATATAGAGAGACCGAGACCACTTCCCAGGATTAAGGTTGATGAGCCGACCATATCCATGGTATTTTCTGTAAACACCTCTCCTTTTGCAGGAAAAGAGGGGAAATTTGTAACATCAAGGCATCTGAGGGAGAGGCTTGAAAAGGAACTCCTCTACAATGTCTCTATAAGGGTTGATTTTGACAATACAGATTCCTTTAAGGTAATGGGGCGCGGAGAATTGCAGCTCGCAATCCTCATAGAGATGATCAGAAGAGAGGGTTATGAACTCTCAGTATCCATGCCTGAGACAATAACAAGAGAGATAAATGGTATATTGCATGAACCAATGGAGCAGCTTGTGATAGATGTCCCTGAAGAGTTTATCGGTGTGGTCACACAGGATGTCGGGATCAGAAAAGGGAAGATGCTGAAGATGCAGAACAACGGCCATGGCAGGGTGAGGCTTGAATTCAGGATCCCGTCGAGGGGATTGATCGGGTTTAGATCTAAGTTCCTGACAGATACGAGGGGGACAGGGCTTCTCAATCACCTCTTTGATGGATTTGAACCGTGGTGCGGTCCCATGTCAAAGAGGCAGACAGGGGCGCTGGTTGCAGACAGGGGAGGGAAATCAACCACCTATGCACTCTTTCATCTGCAGCCGAGGGGGACTCTCTTCGTAAAGGAAAATACCCTTGTCTATGAAGGCATGGTCGTGGGAGAGAACTCCAGGGAGAATGATCTGGATGTCAATGTAATAAAAGAGAAGAAGCTCACAAATATGCGTGCATCAGGCTCGGATGATGCATTGCAGTTGATACCTCCGAAGATATTGGGCCTGGAGCAATCCATCGAATTCATTAAAGAGGATGAACTCGTTGAGGTAACGCCGCAATCAGTAAGATTAAGGAAGAGGGTGCTTGAGGCCAATAAGAGGCCAAAGGCTAAAGGTTAATTACTGCAGCCTTATTCCGGTCTCAATCTCCTTATTATCTTTCCCGAACTTTATCTTTATCTGACCTGAGTCACTGACACAGAATGTGACATGGACATCTTCTTCTATTGGTTCTTCAAGGTATAATGTAATAATACTCAGATCTTTTAATACAATATTATCTGCTGATTTCATCACCTGTTTTATAAATTCAATCCCTCCCTCTTTTTCCCATCTCCTGACGATATACCTTTCCGGTACTTCAAACAGTTCTATAAATATCTCCTTTTGCTCCCCGAGGGATCTTGCAGGGTGGAGTTTAAAGGTCTTCTCAAGCGGGTATGCATCACCCTTTTCGAAGATGATATCATAAGCAAATGGTATATCTTCATCTCCTGTCTTATAACGAATGGCATAGGCCAATCCGAGGTGTTTGTCGCTTATGCTTCTTGTTGCATAGAGCGCTGCACCCATTGCTACTGCTGAGAATGGACTGTGATTATATATGGAATTCCGGTTATGCAAGGCAGGGAACAGCGCTGCGATCTTTTCCTTAAAAGAAGGGATCAGTGATGATCCGCCTGTTAAGAGCACAGCCTCGAGCCTCTCTTTTTTTATACCCACTTTCTCGGCCCTCCAGAGTACATATGATATGGATCTATCCACAGCCTTATAGAACTCATGGTTATCGAGTACCTCTTCAAAGTCTTTTCTGCTTACCTTGCAAATCTCAGTCTCATTCCATTTGAACACTGCCTCGGTTCTGTCAGAGAGCGCTATCTTGATCTCCTCTGCCTTGTTTATGAGATCTAAAGGAGGCTTCTCACCGGCCCAGCCGATCTTTTTGGCAAGAAATTCTGCAAGCCATATGTCTATATCGCGGCCGCCAAGCATCTTTGACCTGTCCGGTTTTGCAATGACATACACCTCGTTTATGTTCAGCCTTACAATCATGGTATCAAGTGTACTTCCGCCAAAGTCTATGACCATAACGATCTTGTCTGTTTCATCTGCCATCTGATATCCAATGGCTGCTGCAAGGGGTTCCTCAAGCAGCTCAACGTCAACCCCCTTTATAGTCTTTTCAATTATCTCCCCTACAGATTTTTTGTATGATGGAAAGCCGACAGGTATGGTTATATAAATCTTATCTGCGATATTATTTGAGAAGATTGAAGTCCAGCGCTGCTGTGGTTGTACTGTCTCCTTTAGATGCCGGTACAGGATTGTGAGATATTGCTCCATATACTTTTTTGTCTCCTGGCGGTTTTCAAGGAGTGTCCTTTTAAAATTTGTTATAGCCTCATCATCGGTTGCCATAGTTCCTATGGAGTCTGATTTAATACTCAGTATGGTTGGGACAATAGATACTTCATTGTATTGCCTTGATACAGAGTTTAAGGTGATAAATTCAGGCTGGGATCCCCATCTCCTCCGCATGATAACAGTATTTGTTGCACCGAGGTCAATAGAGATACAATCCTTTGCAATAGTTTGAGTCACCCCGTTTTTTAACCTCTTCCCGCTATAGGCCGGGAAGTATTCATTTACAAAGACCGGTCTTTCGATCTCCTTACCATGAAACCTGGTTTTGAGTGACTCAAGGTGTTCAACTATCCTGGTAACAGAATTTCTTAGTTCCTTTGGCTGGATCCAGACATGCGTGTATGGTTTAAGTATTTCAATAAGGCGGATATCATTTAACTGGAGCCCGAATTGCTCAAGCTCTTTTGCGAGAATATATGCATATTTTGTCTTGGTAAATCTCTTCTTTTTTTCATCCCTGATCCCCTTTTCTTCTGCAACAAGTATGAAATCAATCACCTCTATTGCTGAAATGTCACTTATCCTCCTTTTTACAGAATAGAATTCAAGGATATCTTTCAGTGTCTGCTGCAATTGAGGGAAGAAGTCCGCTGTCTTTGGAAATAACTTTAATACATCTATTAAGGCATGTATCCTTACAACCGGTTCAACAACATTGTTTGCAGCCTTGAATGCCTCCATAACGGTCTCTTTATATAAGTCATATAACTCCGGTGTATTTAAAAGATCCTCTGCAATATAGGAGAGGGCATATTTTCTGTAGTAAGGCTCATCTATTGTAGTGGCAGCGGCAATTGCAAGTTTTATTGCATCTTTGTATAAATTTAAAAACTCCCCTGTCTTTGGAATCTCCTTTGCTATCCCGAGGAGGGTATATTGTCTGTAGAAAGAGTAATCACAGCTCTTAGGCAATGTCTTTGCAATACTTGCCAGGAGATGTTTTTCATAATTGGGACGACTCACATTAGCTGCAAGATTAAGGGCCAGTTTAAATGCCTTTAACCGCAGGGGGTTGAACTCAGGTGTCCCTGGTATCATCTTGCTTAGACTCAGTAATGCATGGATCCTGTATTGAGAATCCCTTATCTCATCTGCTGCCTTTATGGCATATGCCATAGCCTGCATGTAGAGTCCATGAAAATCCGGTTTCTCAGGAAGTTCATCTATAACATCGAGGAGGGCATCTTTTCTCATCCTCGGGTCATCTATTGTATTTGAAGCCGTGACGGCATTTTTTAAAACATCCATATATAGTGGGGCAAATTCTATTGTTCCCGGTAATTCCTTTGCAATGACAATCAGGATGGACTTTCTGTCAGCCGGTGGTTCAAGGCCATTGGTTAAATCAAGGCAATACTGATATGCTGAAATAAACTCTGTTGTCTTTGGTATCTCTCTGATACAACGGACACATCTTAACAGTATCCTCTTTCTTTCATTTATATCAGTAATGCCCTTTGCCCTGTCAAATGTCTCTTTTACGCATTCTAATTGCTCTTCAACAATGGCATTGTTTCCTGCATCATATGTGAGTTGTTTATTCATAATTAATTCAAATTAAAGTTTGTTTTGCTAAATCCTGTTTCTTTAATAATCCCGTCTTTCCCGATAATAATCTCAACCTTTGCCGGCATGATAAAATCATTCTGCTGATAGAGGCTATTAAAGAAAAAGAATCTCTGATTGGTTGAACCTCTCGCAAGGAGGGTAGGTTCTTTCTTGTCTTCCTCAAACCTGCCATCAATAAGCACATCAATATACTTCAGGGTTGAACCGGATAGAGATCCCTTTTTCAGTTCTTCATATAAAAATCCCGTGTAGACAACTGTAGTCAGTCCAAGTGATTCTTTACATAACCTCAGAAGGTGTAGTAAGCCCCCCGTCTGTGAGAAGGGTTCACCCCCGCTTACTGTTATGCCTTCTATGTCCGGTAATAAGAACTCTTTATACAACCCTTGAGGTGAATATAAATGGACAGGTTTAAATGGGTGGGTTGCAGGATTAAAACAACCGGGACACCTTCTTGCACATCCCTGAAAAAAGACCACCAATCTCTTGCCAGGGCCGTTTACCCTCGATAAAGGAATTACTGAATGAATATTGAGTAAATTATCACGGCCCATGTGAACAACCCCGAAATGAAATACATTAATCTCGTCCTATTTTTAACCTCTCTTCTGAGATTAGTTCAGATTCATCTTTTACATCAACCTTTTCAATCTTGCCTAATAACTTTTTTAACTGTTCAGCGATATCCATGCAATCTTTGAAGACTGATGAATCTACTTCAACCTTACCGTCTTTTGTAATCCGGATTTTTATCTGCCTGTCCATTAAGTCCTCAGTCTTTTAACAATATTACTATCTCTCCTGCCTCTTCTGTTTCTTTTGCAATCTCGAAGTCGAGCGGGAGGTTATCCTTTATTGATTCATAGGCATAAAACTGTTTAAGCCTGTTTGCAATCTCCCTTGCAGGTCTTGATATACCGGATACCTCGAAATTATTTGTTGCCTTTTCTTTGGTGATATTTACTAATTCACCGTCTCTGTCTACCTCAATCTTTTCTT
>MHER01000020.1 GCA_001805205.1 Nitrospirae bacterium RIFCSPLOW2_12_42_9
CAAGTGATATGAGATGGCAGGACAAGTAACAAAGAGTAAAGATGAGCATAAGCTTGTAAATAACACTGCCTTAAAGCTGTTAGCCATATGTGACAGGAGCAAAGGAGACCTTAGAGACAGATTATTGAAAAAGGGATATTCAGCAGAAGTTGTGGAGGAAGTACTAAACAGGCTGGAGTCCACAGGTTATCTGAACGATAGTAGTTTTGCCCTCAGGTTTGCTGCAGATGCTGTCAGAAGGAAAAACCTCGGCCCTGATGCAGTAAGATCCAGGTTATTAAAGAAGGGGATTAAAGGTGAGTTAATGGAAGAGACTATCAGAAATGTCTTTCAGGATAATGATGAAGCAGATATAGCACGTAAGGCATTGAGTAAGGTTTACCGGAAAAACATTTCCCAACAAAAAGAGATAAAGAGGCTTTCAGATTATCTTAGACGAAGGGGTTTTTCATATGATATTATAAGGAAAACAATAGGGGAGATAAAAGAAGAAGATAATGACATCTGATAATGTTAGAAAGCTCTTTTTCGAATATTTTGCAGGCAGGGGTCATACAGTTACTCCGAGTTCCTCACTTGTGCCTGAGGATGATCCAACACTCCTCTTTGCTAATGCAGGCATGGTGCAGTTCAAACGTGTGTTTACAGGAGAGGAAGGGAGGCATTATAAACGGGCGGTCTCGATACAGAAGTGTCTTCGGGCAGGTGGAAAGCATAATGATCTTGAGAATGTAGGTTTTACTGCAAGGCACCATACATTTTTTGAGATGCTCGGCAATTTCTCATTTGGTGACTATTTTAAAAAAGAGGCAATAGAGTTCGGGTGGGAGTTCCTGACAAATACGCTTCCATTACCTGCAGAAAAGCTATGGGTCTCTGTGTATGAAAAGGATGACGAGGCCTATGAGTTATGGAAGAGGCATATTGGAATTCCGGAAGAGAGGATCGTCCGCCTCGGCGCAAAGGATAATTTCTGGCAGATGGGTGATACAGGGCCATGCGGGCCATGTTCTGAGATAATAATAGACCAGGGGACTGATGTGGGGTGCAGAAGGCCGGATTGCCGTGTTGGTTGTGATTGCGACCGGTATCTTGAATTATGGAACCTTGTATTCATGCAGTATGACAGGAAAGAATCAGGTGAGCTTGTGCCACTTCCCAGACCTTCCATTGATACAGGCATGGGGCTTGAGCGTATTACTGCTGTTGTTCAGGGTGTAAAGAGTAATTATGATACAGACCTGTTTATTCCTCTTATTGCCGCTGTGTCAAAAGAGGCTGAAGTCCCCCAAAGCACATCCCTCAGGGTTATTGCAGACCATCTGAGGGCAATTACCTTCCTTATAAGCGATGGAGTAATCCCATCCAATGAGGGGAGGGGATATGTGCTGAGGCGGATAATCCGCAGGGCAGCCAGGCATGGAAGGATTATTGGTATTCATAAACCGTTCTTGCACAGGTATGTATCAGATGTCATTGAGCTTATGGGATCACATTACCCAGACCTTGATGGGAACAGGGATATTATAACTGCCCTCACAATAAGAGAAGAAGAAGGGTTCATAAATACACTTGAACAGGGGACACGGATCCTCGATGATATTATACAGCAGGTTAAAAACAGAGGGGATAAGACGATACCAGGAGAGGAACTCTTCAAGTTATATGACACCTATGGATTCCCGCTGGATCTTGCAGCAGATATAGCAAGGGATCATAACCTTATTCTTGATGAAACAGGCTTTAATGAAGCGATGGAGGAGCAGAGGGAGCGGGCAAGGGGGGCAGGATTAGGCGTAGAAAAGATCATGCCTGTATATAATACACTTAAATCAAGGGTCTCTTCTAAATTTATTGGCTATGAACACCTTGAGGGGAGGGGAGAGGTACTGGCAATTATTAAAGATGGGGCAATTGTAGACAGTGCCGGAGCCGGAGATGAGATAGAGGTTGTATTTGATACAACTCCATTCTACGGCGACTCAGGTGGTCAGGTGGGAGATAAGGGGGTAGGACTCGGTCCCGATGGCGGGATAGAGATTATTGATACAGTTAAACCCCTTGATATTATTGTTCACAGGGCATATGTTACTTCAGGTTCAATTGGTGCAGGAGAGGAGTGGGTACTAAGGGTAAACAGGACTACACGGCAGGCAACAGCAAGGAGTCACACAGCCACCCACATGCTGCATGCAGCATTGAGGCAGGTTATAGGTGAGCATGTGAAACAGGCCGGTTCCATGGTTGCCCCTGACAGGCTTCGTTTTGATTTTATACATTTTAAACCCCTCTCGGATGTTGAAAAAGATAGGATTGAAGATATGGTAAACGAGAAGATACGGGAGAATATTACTGTTGTCACAGATGTGATGGATATCTCACAGGCGATGAAGAGCGGGGCAATGGCCTTATTCGGTGAAAAGTATGGAGATAATGTCAGGGTAGTACAGGTGCCTGGATTCAGTAAAGAGTTGTGCGGCGGGACCCACAGCAGGGCTACCGGTGATATAGGTCTGGTAAAGATATTATCAGAGAGCAGTGTGGCAGCAGGGGTGAGGAGGCTTGAGGCATTAACAGGTGATGCATCTTTTAAATATCTAAACAGATCGGAAATGACTATAAATGAAGTAAGCAGGATATTGAAGGCAAAGCCCGAAGAGGTAGCTGAAAAGGCAGAGCGGCTTGCATCACAGGTTAAAGAGCAGGAGAAAGAGATTGCAAGATTGAAAGGTCAGTTGGCTGCATCGAAGACAGTAGATATATCTTCTGAGATACATGAGATAGATGGCGTGAAGATATTATCTAAGAAGGCAGACCCAATGAGCATAGACGAGCTAAGAAATTTTGCAGAAGACCTTCGCTCGAAGATCAAATCAGGGATCGTAGTGGTTGGTACAGAAGCTGACGGAAAGGCGACCCTTATTGCAATGATTTCCAGAGACCTCACAGACAGATTTGATGCGAGAGAGATAATAAAGGATATTGCTGTTCTGGTGGATGGTAAAGGAGGAGGAAGGGCTGACATGGCGCAGGCCGGTGGCAAGAAGCCTGAGGGTTTGACAGAGGCATTGAACAAAGTGATTGATGTTGTACGGGCAATAACAAAAAAGTGACAAGGAGGATATATCATGCTTGAAATCGTACGTAAGGCTTTATTAGCAGGTCTTGGGGCGCAGGAGAAGGCAAAGGAACTGGTAGATGAACTCATGAAGAAAGGGGAGTTGAGTCAGAGTGACGGTGCAAAGTTGATGAAGGAGATTATGGAAAAGGCAGAGAAGGGTACCGGAGAACTGGATAAAAAGATCGGAGATATTGTTCAGAAGGCCCTTGAGAAGCTGAACCTGCCGGGCAAAAAAGACCTTGAGAACCTCGAAAAGAATGTTCAGGACTTATCCAATAGATTAAAGAGGCTGGAAGAGGGCAATTAGGCCTTCTGTCATAAGATGCGTATACTCGCCCTGGATGTTGGAGATAAGCGAATAGGTGTTGCTGTAAGTGACGAGCTTGAGATAGCTGCTCATGGTCTTAAAACTATAGATCGTAGTGATCCCGCGAGAGATATAAGACATATTATCGGGATTGTCAAAGAATATGAAGTAGAAGAAATTATTGTTGGTATGCCTGTAATGATGGATGGGAGTATGGGTATACAGGGGGAAAAGGTATCGCAATTTGTTGAAGGTCTTAGAACGGAGGTTAAGATACCGATAAGGTTTATGGATGAACGTTTGAGCACAAAGATGGTGGAAAAGGCATTAATAGAGGCTGATATGAGCAGGAGTAAGAGGAAGAAGGTCATTGATAAATTAGCCGCGGTTGTTATCCTGCAAGACTATCTGGCCGGCAGACCCAAGTAAATATGAAAATCAGACAGGGATTAGCAATAGCAGGAGTAGTCTTCATATTATTTTCCCTGCTATCAATTACCGGGTATAGCAGTCTGTTTTCATCTAAGACCATGAGTCATGAAGGAAGGTCTTTTGAAGTGCCTGAGGGGGTTACACTAAGATGGATTGCAGACAACCTCAAGGAAGATGGCTTTATCGGAAGCAGCACACTCTTTTTGACAATCGGGAAACTAATGTTATCTGAAAAGGAGATTATGGCAGGTGAATATTTATTTCCGCCGAATGTAACCCTGTTCGATATTGTGCTGGCCTTTAGATATGGCAAGGTAAACTACCGTAAGATTACTATCCTCCCTGGTTATAATTTAGAACAGATTGGTGAGCTGCTCGCTTCAGAAGGACTTGTGGATATAGAAACCTTCAGAGAACTATCAAAGGATAAGGAGATGATAGATATACTTGCTCTCGATATCTCAAGCCTTGAGGGTTTCCTGTATCCAGATACCTATTATCTACTGAGGGGCAGCAATCCCAGAAAGATATTGAAAAAGATGGTACTCAATTTTAAAGATGTCTTTACGCCGGAGTTTAAGGAAAAGGCCGCAGAACTGAATATGACAATTAAGGATGTAGTTACCCTTGCATCTATAATAGAGAAGGAGGCTGTTGTAGAGAAGGAGCGTACATTAATATCTGCCGTGTTTCATAACAGGTTGAAAAGGAACATGCCCCTCCAGAGCGACCCTACTGTTATATATGCACTTGGGAGTAGTTTTGACGGAGACCTTAAGAGGGAGCATCTTACTATGAGGTCTTCATATAACACATATATGAGTCGTGGACTTCCTCCCGGCCCCATTGGAAGCCCGGGCATAGAATCTATCCGTGCTGCTTTATACCCTGAGGATGTCGATTACCTCTACTTTGTCTCAAAGAACAACGATACTCACTACTTTTCAAAAAACTTCAGGGATCATAGCAGGGCAGTGGCCATTTACCAGAAACCGCTTGCTGCAAAAAAGACCATCCATTAAATTTTTATTATCAGAGGTGTCCTTTTTCTTACCCACCCTGCTTAATAACATCCTTGACATCCACCACTTGTAGAGTCTATTATTCAAAATGAAATTTTGATTTTCCTGTATGCCGTGAAAACCGGACGAGTCTTTCTGTGGAATGATAAACATGTTCACAATAGGCATTGATGGCAGTAAACCGCGGGCCATAAATGTGCTTTGCAAGCCTGAGCGGTTTTCTGATGTATTCGAGATATACAGTGGCGAGCTGAGGCCAGAAAAATACATAACCTACATATCAAAGGTTTATCATGAATGCAATAGAATTATTAAAGAAAAATGAACATGAGATAAAGAAGAGATTTGGTGTTAGAAAGATAGGAATATTTGGCTCCTTTGCAAGAGGTGAGGAGAGATGGGGAAGTGATATAGATGTTCTCGTTGAGTTTCAAGATAATTATGAAACCTTTGACAATTTTATGGATCTAAAATTTTTCCTTGAGGATTTATTTGGTCGAAAGATTGATCTGGTAACCATTGATGCCCTTAGGCCACAATTAAAGGATGAAATCCTGCAGGAAGTAATCTATGCATAGAAGCCATAAACTCTATCTTGAAGATATACTGACTTCTATCAAAAAGATTCAGAATTATATAGGTGATAGTCCCTATGAGGCGCTTCTTGTGGATGAGATGAGACTGGATGCTATTGTGAGAAATTTTGAGATCATAGGAGAAGCTGCGAGCAACATGCCTGCAGAAATAAGCGACAAATATCCCTTTGTTGAATGGAGAAAGATATCTGATTTCAGAAATGTCCTGGCCCATGAATATTTTGGGATAAACTATAAAATTATGTGGGATATCATCAAGAATAAACTCCCAAAGTTAAGGCAGGATATAAAAACAATAATAGAAAGCGAGAGTATCACACTGGATCCTGGGAACAGAGACATATAAAGAGGGCCATGCAGTGCCTTAAATCACTCAGGGTTATATTCCCCGCCCCTTGGGGCGTTTACTTTTCTTTGTGAAATATTTTGATACCCCGTCCGCTTGCGGCGGGGTAGTTCATTCCAGTTCGTATAGATTTTTGATGAGGCAATTCGGCTGGTAGACACAGCCGCAATATTTATGTACAATGGCTTCATAGGAGGTGATTTCTATGGCACTTAACATAGTTCTTGAAACCATTCCGTTACAAGCCGATTCGGATGGCGTTGTCCATGTTGCCGGGACGCGCGTAACATTGGAAACGGTGATCGCCGCCTTTTCAGAGGGTGCAACCGCTGAAGAGATCGTCCAACAGTACCCATCGTTGAATCTGGCTGATATTTATGAGGTTTAAATCAATCTATCAATCCATCCTCACGTAACTTTTCATTATATAGGTCTTTTGTCATTGGACATTTGAGGAGATCCCTAACTTCACCGAACCTTTTTAGCCGGAGTTGTTTCTTCATTTTGTTAATTAAATTATCATCATACTCTTTGAAACCACTCCCGTGAGAGGTATAAGTATATGAGCCTGTTCTTTTGCCTTTATACTCGTGATGAAAATAACAATGGTGTGTACCATCTTCTTTAACGAACCCTTTTATTAATAGACTGGCTTCTATAATTCTTCGAGGAATTGATGGCATAATTTCTTAAACTTATTCTGCTTCCAATAAATTGTTAAAAATCTTTTTTAACCTGATTGCGTCGCCGATTAAGTTATTCTCTGATAAGTTCTTATAATAATTGACGAAATATAGAACATGTGTTCTGAAATCTTCAATAGCTTGATCAATCGTTTCACCTACACCTGTAATGACCAAAACCTCATTTTCTGCAAAGAACCATCTTCCTTCTTTATGGAACTTCACAGTAAGCGGTTTTCTCAATCGAAACGTACCTATCGCAAACAATAGAATAGTGCCAGGAATAATATTATAAGACCATACCTTGAGTTCCTCCTCTGTGTTCACAAACATATCAGCAGTTTCAACTGAAATTTTATGTCTCTTATATTTCATATCTGTATCGTAAAACTCATCAACAAGCGCCAAATTGCTCATACGCATTATATTGCCTCTCCTTTCAAATAAGACCGATAAGTATCTGTAATTAATGACTCAAACATCTGTTTAGTGTATTTGTGGCTTTCTTCAAGATAATGTTCTAACTTAGAAGTGCTTAAATTGTTCTCCTTTGCATAATCAAAATCTAACAGAATCACTTCTTGAGAACCTTCTATAGATACATTATTTTCAAGGCGAGTTGTAATAGACCCAGCCTCAGTTAAAGCCTTAAATGCGATTGAAAGACTATTATATTGTTTTGGATAAACTTCAGGAAAATTTATTCCAAAGTTAAGATAATTGTTAACCGGAATTATGTCGTTCTCTCTTGCAAAGGGAATTATATTTATGTAACGTAATCCAGTTCTATTCAATTTAGTTATTTTAAACATTCCGGTAAATATTTTCATCAACATTAAGGTTTCTTTTTTAAATGAGTTAAATCCTTTGTATTCTTTTGTAAAAAATGCAAATCTATTTAATGCAATCATTACTCCTGTCTTATCGTCTTCGCTTCGAAAATGATAAGGTTCTAAAGCAAGAGCCTGCACAGCTTCTTTTAGCTTGGGTACGTAAACTTTTGGATATTTGGATCGAATCTTATAGAAAAATTCATCACGTTTACATTCCACCGCTGGTTCTCCTGTAAAACGTATCTCAAAAACAGTTTCTACTAAAGGTGTATTTGGATAAATGGGATTTTTTTTCATAGATAGACTTAGCTCAAAATCAAATTCTTACAAATAATACCTTTCTACCTTTATTCAATAATTCAAGAGGAAAATCGAAAAACTGAGCCTAACAATACTCTCCAAAATCTAAGGCGTCAAGGAGATTTTTGAGTCTTTTTTATGTTCCTCTGTTCATAGAATAGTCCACCCTCAATCTCTATTGCCCCGGTAAAATATTTTTCTATTGTCCAATTGGCGCTTTGAACCAGGAACTTGAGCAGTTTCCTGTTCCTCCTGAAATAGGCCCGCAGTATCGT
>MHER01000021.1 GCA_001805205.1 Nitrospirae bacterium RIFCSPLOW2_12_42_9
CTGATAATAGATGACGAACCTCTGATGAGGATTTCTCTCAGTGATGCCTTAAAGATAGAGGGCTATAACATTAATAGTGTTGCCTCGGGTTATGATGGGTTAAAAGCTATTCGTGAAACCTCTTACGATGTTATTATCACTGATCTGAAACTTCCGGAGGTTGACGGCTTGCAGATTTTAAAGGCATGTAAACAATATTCACCAGGGGCAAAGGTCCTGATGATTACTGCCTTTGGTTCTGTTGAGACTGCTGTTGAGGCAATGAAGCAGGGCGCCTATGACTATGTTACAAAGCCATTCTCAATGGAGGAGCTTATCCTGATTGTTAAGCGGTTAATAGAGTTAAGGGTACTGGAAGATGAAAATATTTATTTAAAACAGAAGATAGAAGAGAAGTATGACTTCAGCGGAATAATCGGGAAGAGTGAAAAGATACTTGAGGTTTTTGAAAAGATAAAGATCGTCTCCCCGACTGATACAACTGTTCTTATAGCCGGGGAGAGCGGCACAGGCAAGGAGCTTGTCGCCAATGCCATACACTATAACAGTCCAAGGAAGGGTGAGGCATTTATAAAGGTCAGTTGTGCAGCGCTTCCGGAAACACTCCTTGAGGCAGAGCTATTTGGCCATGAAAGAGGCGCCTTTACAGGGGCATTGAAACAGAAGAAAGGGAGGTTTGAACTTGCACACAAAGGGACACTCTTCCTTGATGAGATCGGAGAAATTACACAGGCAGTACAGGTTAAGCTGTTGAGGGTTCTTCAGGAACGGGAGTTTGAAAGGCTTGGGGGTACTGAGACTATTGATGTAGATGTGAGGATTATATGTGCAACACAGAGAGATCTTAAGAAAGAGGTACAGAAGGGGAATTTCAGGGAAGACCTTTATTACAGATTGAATGTTGTGCCTATCTATCTTCCACCTTTAAGGGAACGGAAAGAAGACATCCTTTTACTTGCCGAGCATTTTCTTGAAGCCTTCTCCAAACAGATGAATAAGCCTGTAATTGAATTGTCTAACATTGTAAAAGAGCTTTTGCTGAAATATGATTACCCTGGAAATGTAAGAGAACTTGAGAATGCAATTAAAAGGGCAATTACTTTGTGCAGAGATGGAGAGATACAACCAGGGGACCTTCCAGAGGATATATGCAGGATGTATAATGAAGGATTTACTATAGGGGAAGAGATTAATATCTCAGAACCATTGTCAGATGCCATATCTTTTTTTGAGAAACAGTATATTATTAAAGTGCTTGATGAGACTAAAGGCAATAAGACACTTGCTGCGAAAGTACTTGGCATTTCAAGGAAAACCCTCTGGGAGAAGTGCAAAGCCTACGGCCTTAACAAGTAATGTTACTTTTGCCTAATACCCACCTTCAGGTGTAACGTTACTGTAACAAATTCCTATCTATATAAAATACAAGGGTTTTTAAATAAAAATAACCTTTCTTAATTAATATAATGTTACGTCTAAGTTACATCAGGATATTATTCATTATAAGTGTAAAGCATTAAAACTCAACAATTACAACGAGTTATGGCGTATTGAGGGAGTTGGCATCTGACTTGCAAATCATACCTTATTCAAAGGAGCCCATATATAAAAGTGAGGATGGTATAAAAAGGTTTTCGATAATATTTTAGTTTGTTTTTCAATAGGTTAAGTATGCGAAGGTTAATGTATGACAAATTTTAAGACTTTCTTAAAAGCAGGACACCCACCGACGTTATTGGCTTCATTCCTGTATTTTGATTTCTGCTTTGCAATCTGGGTGCTAAATGGAGCTATGGCGCCATTTATCAGTGAATATTTTAATCTGAGTCCGGCACAGAAGGGGTTTATGATTTCTGTTCCAATTATGTCCGGAGCGCTTATGCGCTTCCCGCTCGGTGTTTTATCCCAGTATATCGGGAGAAAAAATGCAGCGCTTGTTGAGATGGGATTTATATTCGCTGCCATGTGTTATGGTTATTTTGTGGTGACTACTTATTCAGATGTCCTGGCAATGGGTGTTTTACTTGGTATAGCAGGTGCGAGTTTCGGAGTTGCACTTTCACTTGGTTCCGGTTGGTTTCCGCCTCAGTATAAAGGACTGGCAATGGGTATTGCAGGCGCCGGAAACAGCGGGACTGTTCTCGCGGTTTTGTTTGCTCCTCCGCTTGCAACAAAATATGGATGGCAGAATGTCTATGGTTTTGCAGCACTCACCATGTTAGTCCCTATATTGGTAATGATCTTTTTAGCGAAAGAACCTCCTGACAGAGGGCATGAGAAGCTGTCAGAACTGATGAAATGCCTTAGAGAAAAAGATGGATGGTCATTTAATCTGATTTACATAATTACCTTCGGTGGCTTTATCGGCCTGTCCAACTTCCTTCCAACATATTTCTACGACCAGTTTGGGGTGACAAAGATTCAGGCAGGACAATTGACCATGCTGGCAGCAGTTATGGGTAGTGGTGTCAGAATACTTGGAGGACATGTATCAGACAGAATCGGCGGTATTAACTCTCTTACTGCTTTATTCGTTGTTATTATTGCTATGATGTTTTTCGGGGCAACACTCCCGCCATTGGTAACAACAACTATAATGTTTATGTTCTGTTTTGCTGCACTTGGCGCAGGGAATGGATCATTATTCCAGTTAGTCCCGCTCCGCTGGCCAACCACTACTGCTGTTGCGGGTAGCATGATAGGAGAGATAGGCGCACTCGGCGGTGCATTTATACCCAATGCAATGGGGCTCTCAAAGCAATATACAGGGACATTTGCATATGGATTTCTTGCATTTGCAGTTTTTGCATGTTTGGTACTGATAATGCTAAGAATAGCGCAGCGTAAGTGGACAAGGACGTGGGTTGGTAAAGGTGGTAAGGCATTGGCTGCGAGTGAGTCGCAGTATTCCCGAAGGGTGGCACAAGGAACTGCATAATCTGATGGTTTTTACAAAGATAAAAGATAATCAATGGTGGAATATAAAACTATAGTCTGTCCGGTAGATGGATCAGAACTGACAGAGATGGGTGAAGATGCAGCAGCATATATAAGCGGGCTTTCCGGAGCGAAACTGATCCTTTTACATGTGGTAGAGAAATGGTACCGATCCACTCACATGGCTACTGACTCAAAGGAGTGGGGAGAAATCCATGAGTGATGGATAAACGAAGGAAAGGCCCTTTTGGAGAAAGAAGTAAAAAGATTGAAAGATAAAGGGGTCAATAATATCGAGACTGTTATCAGGGATGGTGAGGCAGCGTATGAAATAGTTGCAGTAGCCAGGGAGAAACAGGCTGATCTGGTTGTTATGTCAACTCATCACTATTCAGCAATGGGAAAACTCTTTATGGGAAGTGTTACAGACAGGGTTACAAAGAAGTCACCCTGTCCTGTTTTATGGGTCTTTAGATAAAGACTGATTATCTTGCCTTGTTCTCTGGGAGGGGAACCGGAGGAGAAGAGTAAAGTAAAATGGCGGGTTAATTGTCCTGCTATTCCCATCTTTAAAAACTTTTTTTATGAAAGGGGGTGTAAAGGATGTTGAGTATTAAAAAAGTATACTGGCTTCATGTATTGTTTTTGGCTGTATTTCTCATGGCAGGGAGCTTCCTTCTGTCTGGATATGCTATTGCAGAGACAGCGGGGGGGGAGCAGATGCCTGCTGCAGAGGAGGCAGCGCCTGCCCCAATACCAGGAGATCCTGATATGGGGAGGAAGTTGTATACAGGGGAGATAAGGTTTCAGAATGGGGGACCGCCTTGCATATCATGTCATGACATTGGCGTTGGTGGATTAGGCGGAGGAACACTGGGTCCCAATCTGATGCTCCCGAATGAGAAGTATGGAGTGGGCCCTGCTCCGACCAACCCTCTGATCGCAGCAGGATGGATAAATAATCCAGCCACTCCGGTCATGGGGGCCGTCTTTTCAAGAAAGAATGTTACTGATGAAGAGGTGGATAACCTCAGGGCATTCTTTAAGTCCTTGCCAGAGAGGACTTCAAGCAAGACAGGAGTTTTTGTAGGTGTTAGTGCAGCAGGCTTTGTGGGTGTCCTTATCTTCTTCGGCATTGTATGGGGTGGAAGATACAGGAACAGATGCGGCGGTACCGCACACGAGGCGATTTGGCGAAATTACGGAGGGAAAGGAGGACAACGATGACCTGGATTCAGGATATTGTCGATCCAGCTAAAAGAGGCTGGGAAGAGTTTTACAGAAACCGCTGGCAGTATGATAAGACTGTCAGAAGTACCCATGGAAACAACTGTACAGGTGGATGCAGTTGGATGGTCTATGTAAAAGACGGTGTTATTACATGGGAGCTGCAGGCGGTAGATTATGAACCGCTTGATAATAAGATTCCACCATATGAGCCGAGAGGGTGCCAAAGAGGTATATCAGCCTCCTGGTACGTATATAGCCCTGTGAGGGTAAAGTACCCTTATATAAGAGGGCCGCTCCTCGATGCATGGAGGGATGCAAAGTCAAGGCATTCAGACCCTGTGGATGCATGGAAGAGTATTGTGGATAACACGGAACTCCACAAGAAGATCAAGTGGTCGAGAGGAAAGGGTGGTTTCAGGAGGAGTGACTGGGAGACTGCATCAGAGATTATTGTTGCTGCACAGATTCACACCATTAAAACCTGGGGACCGGACAGGAATATCAGCTTTTCACCGATACCTGCCATGTCACAGGTCAGCTATGCAGCAGGTGCCAGATACCACCAACTGATCGGTGGTGTCAGCATGAGCTTCTATGACTATTATACAGACCTTCCGAATGCACATCCGCAGATATGGGGTGAGCAGACTGATGTCTGTGAGAGTGCAGACTGGTACAACACAGGTTATGTGGTAATCACCGGTGCAACACCAAACAGGACAAGGACTGCAGATTGTCACTATGTGTCCGAACTTCGTATGGGTGGAGCCAAAGTGGTTGTATGCTCACCGGACTATGCAGAGGTTGCAAAATATGCAGACCTCTGGGTCCCTGTCAAGACAGGTTCTGATGGCGCATGGTGGATGGGAATATGCCATGTAATCCTGAAAGAATTCTATGTTGACAGACAGGTACCATACTTCATTGATTATATTAAACAGTATACTGATATGCCTCATCTCATTAAGCTCAGGAAGACCAAGAATGGCTTTGAGATGGGTAGATATCTCAAGGCAATGGACCTGAAGGATTATGCTGATACTGATAATCCTGAATGGAAGTTTGCCATGTGGGATACAAAGACCAATAAGCCCCGTGTTGTCTATGGAGGTATGGGCTTCAGGTATCCTAAGAGGAAGGAGAATGAGGGGAAATGGAATACCCTGGTTAAAGATGAAAAGTCAGGTGAGCAATTCGACCCGGCTCTTACTTTCCTCAGTAATATGGATGCAGCAATGGAGTGTGCCTTCTATGAGCTCGATACAGGTGAGGTCTACAAGAGACAGGTACCTGTAAAATATGTTGAGACAACCACAGAAGGTAAGGTGGCTGTAACTACTGTATATGATATGCATATGTCACAATTTGGTGTTGCAAGACCTGGATTAACCGGTGACTTTGCCAGGAATTATGACGATGACAAGGCATTCACACCTGCATGGCAGGAGAAGTACACAGGCATTGGCCGTGATACTGTTATTCAGGTTGCAAGAGAGTTCGCCTCAAATGCTGAGGTTACCAGGGGAAGGTCAATGGTTATAAGCGGCGCAAGCAGCAACCACTGGTATCATTCAGACCTCATCTACAGGTCCTTTATTAACGCATTGATGTTATGCGGGAGTGTTGGAAGGAACGGTGGTGGTCAGCAACATTATGTGGGCCAGGAAAAACTCGCTGCATTTGATTCATGGGGACAGGTAGCCCTTGGATTAGACTGGCACAGGCCGCCAAGACTTCAGAATACACCGAGCTACTGGTATATACATACACAGCAGTGGAAGTATGACTCAAAATTAACGGATTACGTTCCTGTTCCGGATCCAAGCGCGCTTGAATACGAGCATTGCGCTGACTGGCAGGTAAGGGCAGTGAGAATTGGAGGTCTTCCATGGTACCCGCAGTTTAACAAGAGCTCACTTGCATTAGCAGAAGAGGCCACGAGGGCAGGGGCCAAGAATGATGCTGAGATTGTTGACTATGTGGTAAAACAGCTCAAAAAAGGCGCACTGGACTTTGCAGTTGATGACCCTGATGCACCTGAGAACTGGCCAAGGGTATGGATGATATGGCGTGGAAATGCCCTCGGTTCAAGTGCGAGAGGACAGGAATACTTCTTCAAATTCCTCCTTGGCACTCACCATAATATGGATTGTACAGAGGTGGCAAAGCCGCATCTGAAGGAGATGAAATACAGAGAAAGTCCGCTTGGGAAACTTGACCTGCTGGTAGATCTCAATATGCGCATGAACACAACGCCTGTTTATTGCGACATGGTCCTCCCGGCTGCACACTGGTATGAGAAGGAGGATATTAACTCAACTGACCTGCACTCTTACTATGTGCCAATGGGCGCCGGTACACCTCCGAACTGGGAGGCCAAGAGTGACTGGGACGCGTTTGAATACCTTGCCCAGAAATTCCAGGAGCAGGCAAAGAAACACCTCCCGAAACCGATGAAGGATGTTGTGGCAACACCGCTTATGCACGATTCACCGAATGAGATTACTCAGCCGGCTATCCCTGATGTGCAGGACTGGAAAAAGGGAGAGTGTGAGGCAATACCTGGTGTTACCATGCCTAACATCACTGTAGTGTCGAGGGATTTTGCGAATGTTTATAACCGTCATGGCTCCCTTGGTCCACTCATGAAGGGAAAGTATGGCTTCCACGGCGTTATGATCGACGGGAAGAAATACTACGAAGAGCTGATGAATAACCAGCATATTCGTAAGGTAGACTTTGATGGTGGAAGCTATGTATCACTGCGGGATGCAAGAGAGGTATGTAATGTTATATTGCACTTTTCAACCGTTACAAACGGCGAGGTCTGTTTCGAGGGATGGGAGGTGGAAGAGCACCATACAGGGCTCCATGGGTCGCAGTATAAAGAGGCCAAGGAGTCTGTCAAGAAGATATACGGAGATGAGATCAAGATGAGTGATCACTGGCATGGTCTTGCTGATGAGATAGCAGGCCCTTACAGAGGTTCCCGGATCACCTACGAAGACATGCAGGCACAGCCAAGAAGATATCTTACATCCCCATTGTGGACAGGTATGACCAACAATGGACGTGCCTATTGTGCGTATACCAATCAGGTCGATTACCGTCTTCCGTGGAGAACTCTTACAGGCAGGCAGCACTTTTATCTTGACCATCCGACATATCTCAAGTTCGGTGAGGCCCTGGTTACCCATAAGTACAAATTAGACCCGAACAAGATGAATGAACTGGTTAAGAGTGACAAGAGCGGCGCACTTGTTCTCAACTATATTACTCCGCATGGAAAGTGGCAGATCCATTCAACCCATTATGATAACCTGAGGATGTTGACACTATCGCGCGGCGGTAATTCTATCTGGCTCAATGATAAGGATTCAGAGAGCGTCGGTATCCAGGATAATGACTGGGTAGAGGCATTTAATGATAATGGTATCTTCTGTTGCAGGGCTATAGTGAGCGCAAGGATACCGTCAGGTGTAGCCTTTGCCTATCATTCACAGGAAAGGACAGTGAACGTACCCAAGTCAGAGCAGAGGGAGAAGAGGAGGGGAGGTTTCCATAACAGCCTTACAAGACAGAGACTGAAACTCCCGACCCTTAGCGTTGCCGGTTATGGGCAATTCTCCTATGGATTTAACTCATGGGGGCCAATCCCAATCATCAGGGATACAACCATCCTTGTTAGAAAAATGAGGAATCAGGAGGTGAAATGGTAATGGACGTAAGAGCGCAACTATCAATGAGCTTTAACCTTGACAAGTGCATAGGGTGTCACACTTGCAGTATATCATGCAAGAACATCTGGACCACGCGTCAGGGTGCAGAGTATATGTGGTGGAACAATGTAGAGACAAAACCAGGCACAGGATATCCTGTGACCTGGGAGGATCAAGAGAGGTACAGAGGCGGATGGGAAGTAACCGGCAGCGGCGGCCTGAGGCTTAAGCTGCTTAAAGGCCCGGGGAAGATCAGAACACTCGCAAATATCTTCTTTCAGCCAAACCTCCCGACTATAGATGATTACTATGAGCCTTTTACCTTTGATTATCAGAATCTGTTTAATGCACCGCTTGGTGACGATCAGCCGGTTGCAAGGCCTAAGTCCCTGATTACCGGTGAGTTTATGGAGAAGATATCACTCGGACCAAATTGGGACGATGATATGGGAGGATCTCCTCTCTATGCAACTAACGATGTGAATCTAAGGAATCTATCGGCATCACAGAAGGAGCTTTTAACTAAGTTTCATAAGCTCTTCTACTTCTATGTGCCGAGGATTTGCAACCACTGTCTGAACCCGGGTTGTGTGGCATCATGCCCGTCAGGTGCATTGTACAAGAGGGGTGAAGATGGAATTGTCCTCCTCGATCAGCACATCTGCCGTGCATGGAGATTCTGTGTAAGTGCATGTCCTTATAAAAAGCCATACTATAACTGGGCTTCAGGGAAGTCTGAAAAATGCATATTCTGCTATCCAAGGACAGAGACAGGACAGCCAAATGCCTGCGCCCATTCCTGCGTAGGAAGGATCAGGACTGTTGGTGTCCTTCTATATGATGCCGAGAGGATAGAGGATACTGCAAAGCTTTCAGAGGACAGGATCGTTGAAGGGATGAGGGATATCATATTGGATCCTTTTGATCCCAAGGTTATTGATGCAGCAAGGAAGGGTGGCATGGAAGATAACTGGATTTTGGCTGCCCAGAATTCTCCGTCATACAACCTCTTTAAGAAGTGGAGGATATCATTACCGAACCATCCTGAATTCAGGACGCTGCCAATGAACTTTTATATCCC
>MHER01000022.1 GCA_001805205.1 Nitrospirae bacterium RIFCSPLOW2_12_42_9
TACAAACTGGAGGAGGTGGATACCCGCGGGAATCTGGCACACTATGGGCCTGCACTGGTGACGGCAGAGACAGATGAGAAGTCAGACACCCATCATTCCGCGGGCACACAAAGTCAAGTATCAGATAATGATAATAGCGGTCTGAATGGTCAGGAAAGGGTGGCCACAGAGGGACGAGCCGACGGCCAAGAGCGAAAGATATCAGGCACAAATCAACCAGCTACAGTTCCCGCCTACACCGTTGTGGCCTATGCTGACGGCATGGCAAAGTTCCTCTCCGGTGAGGCGGTGGATGAGGAGACGGTTCAGGCAATCAGGAGTCGGGTGTTGGAAGGGCAGATGCAGGAGTCACCCCCACCCGCACCTTCTTCCGCGATCACCCCCTACCCTAATCCTGCCCCACAAAGGGGGAGGGGATCAGAGAAGGGGGCATGGGCCACTCCTGCCGATGATGTGACCTCTCCTTCATCCCTCCGCTTCATGATCATTGATGCGGATGGGAATGAGGTGGCGGTGGTCAACATAGACACGGAGTATAATCTCCACACGCCCCCCTTTAGTAAAGGGGGGATTTTAGAGGATGCAAAATCACGAGATTTTGCACTCCAGAAGCGACAGGATGGGGACAGGATCATCCTTACATGGTATGCCGCTAAACCTGTGAAGGGCTTCCATATCCTACGAAGTACCGCAAAGGATGGTCCATACCAGCAGATCACCAAAACCCCGATCCCATACATCGGTACCGGTATCGAGGGCGTCACGGGCCAGATATTCCGTTTCACCTATACCGACAGAAATGTTCAAAAAGGAAAGGACTATTACTATAAGCTTGAACCGATACTAAGAGAAGAGGGTAAAACAGCTTCGCGGTAGAAGTAGTTTCATTAGTTCCACAATTCAAAATAATATTAGACAAAGAAATGGGGTGGTATATTTATTGCGTCATATTCAATATGATAAACCATTTTCATGAACCGAAAAGTCACCCATATATTATCTCTCCTAGTCGTGCTTATCTCCTCATGCCTTAATGTCGTCTACGCAGAAGAAGTCCTCAGGATTGAGATTAAAAAAGATGGGGTTTATTACATCAGCAATCAGGATCTTATAGCAGCCGGAATTCCAACTAATACAGACCCGAAGACTTTCAAAATATTTAATCAAGGTGTTGAGATACCAATATATGTGTACGGTGAGGATACTACAAATACTTTCAACTCTTCGATCTATTATATAGAGTTCTATGCAAAGGGGATCCCCAGGGAATCGGAATATTATGAATTTACAGATGCCAATATTTACTGGTTGAAATGGGGGGGAGAAAAAGGTAAGAGGGTAACTCCCATGGATGGGAAGCCTGGAAATCTGTCACCTCCTGCCTCATTCCTGGCCAGTCTTCATGCAGAAAAAGACCTGGAGTGGTGGTGGGAGAAGCCTGATAGCGACGAGAATGACCAATGGTTCTGGGAGAAGATAAAGGCAGGTGATGCCAAAGAGTACCCATTCACATTGAAAAATATTGATGCAACCTCCAGCGATTGCGCTGTGAGGGTCTCTTTGCATGGCAGGACAGATGTATTTCTCTCAACTGACCACAATACCCGTCTATATCTTAATAACCATCCATTAAACTCAGGGGAAGAATGGGATGGGATGGTACCTAAGAAATGGGATATACCGGGTATACCATGTAATCTCTTTAACGAAGGTGAGAACCGGATCAAGATCGAGGCTATTAGAGTTCCAGTCCCCGACCCGTATAAGGTAATATTTGACCTCGATTCAGACGGTTTCCTCGATATTGACAGCAGTTACCTGAACTGGTTTGAGATAGACTACAGAAGCAAATATATAACAGAAAACGGATATTATCTTAAATTATCCGGAACGGGGAATAGTGAAGTGGATTTTGCCATATCCGATTTTCATAATCCCACTAATGATCTCGGATGGATAACTGTAATGGATATTACAGGATATCCTCATAAAATCACCAGATTTAATAACATTGAGTTAAGCGATAATTTCCCCTACCAGGTTTATTTCCGGGATGTCCTTGAGAATAATAAGAAAAAGGAATATGCAGCAACAGTTATCCTTACTAATACTACAGCGGATCTTTTACCCATCGGCAATCGAAGCCAGCTGTTTTTTCCTGTGTGAGCGATAGGCAACATAGTTTCTCCTTGTATGGTATCTTACAATTTCCAGTGCATGTGCGATCGTGAGGCTTCTGTACGGCAACACTGCTGTAACCAGTATCCGCGCTTGCGGTAGCGTCAGTGCCGGAGTTTTTGTTTAGCCGAATCCGCAACCGGAGCAGGAAGTGGAGCGCAAGGAAGACGTATATCATATGTCGATGCCATGCAGGCCATGAACGGTGCTCATAATGATCCATGCCGACCTGACTCTTTCCATCCTGAAAGCATTGCTCTATCGGCCAGCGCATTGTGGCTGTTTTGCACAACTCCGAAAGAGGAGTATTCTCTGGCGCATTCGAGAAGGCATATTTTATCTGTCCGTCTGTGGTGCATCTTAAAAAAAGCCAGACGGAGGACTCCTGTGGTAGTCCATTACGAGACGGATAGACCCTGAGGCAGGCGACGTCGGCCAGGATGGGGCCTTTCGCCCCTTCGGCAAGAACCACCTTGGACCAGACACACCTTTTGGATTTGGCGATATGACCCACTGTAAACGCCTTTCCCTTCATGATGCGCGGTTTGCAGGGACGGCGACCGTGCCCTTGATAGGGCGGCAGACCTACGATGGGTTTATGAAGAAAGACCTGGGCGTTAGATCTAATGCCGGCAAAATAGTATTTCCCCTTGGGCAATGCTTCAAGGAATTCCCAGTCGGACCCGAAGGTGGCATCACAGCCGATCCATTTGGCCGGGAATAAATTTGTCTTGTCGATTTTATCAATGAGGTCACCGGCGATTTGCGGTTTTGTCTGAAAGACAATATCTTCCGGAACCAGGTTGTCCTTGCGTCGTTGTTCCTGCTCTTTGCTAAACCAACTCTCCGGCATATACAGCCTGCTGGTCAAAAGACCATAACCCTTCCCGCTGGAGTAGCCGACGAAGACGCCGGATTGGCAGTTATCTACTTTGCCAAGAGCGCCGCAATACTGGCGGGCAACTCCGACGGATTCTTTCCCCTTTTTGGCAAACTCGCTGCTATCCACTGTAATCATGCCGTCATCTGAAGCGATGGTCCGCGCAAGCGAGGATTGATGGTTCGTCTCCATCGCCTCGTGATCCCAGCGGTAGGACTTCATAAACCGCTGCAGGGGCCTAACGGCGTTTTCATCCAGAAACTCAAGGGCGATGGGCTCGACGGATTTGGCCTCTTTGTTGCTCAGAAGCCCGGAAATGTATGCCAGGCCCAAGCGCAGGTGCTCCTTCCGGCCAAAACAATCGTGGAACTGTTCGTGAAACTGCACAAGTTCTTCGGCAATCAACGCAACATCTGTTTCCGTAAGCTTCATCCCGGGAACAAGATCGGGATTCCATCCGGCATGTCGTAATATCATTTGCAGCGCCTCCACTTTCTGAATTAATGGTGAAGGACGGTGAAAGAAGCTGTAAGATTTTTTTTCGCATCCGATCTTTTCCCGGAAGCGAGGCTCTAACTCATAGACATATACCTCCTTTATGGAACCGTGATACACATAGCCTTTCCCAAGCTTGCCACTGCCGGAAGTCTGGCCGACGAATTGCCAATTCGCCGCACGGTAGCTCGTCCCTTTGAACCGCGCAGGATCAACAAAGGTCTCCACCAGCCACAACTTCCGCCCAAACCTCTCTTCCCAATCATAAGTAAGTCGGGCAAGCGCCAGGGCAAGCACATGGGAGGCGAGATTCTTCACTTCCACCCAGGGAAAGATGAGAAACCGGCTATTATTGGCGATCCTGCATAAATAGGTTTTCCGCTGCTCAGAGGACCAGCCAATATAGCTGTCACGCACGCGCAGTTTCAATGCAGGAGCACTCCAGGATAATGCTGCTACTGGCCGGTCCTGCATAAACGCAAGATATTTGAGGCGATGTCCTAAAAGTCTTTGATATCCGAGATAATGATGTTGACGTACCAGGTGATCCCACACAATCTCTAAATTAGATTGACTCGCCACCTGTAAGGTAACCGCAGGCAACGTATGCACTGCACCGCAAATAGGCGATGAATCGATTTGACATGAGTCTTGCGCTGTGCGCAGATATTTCACTACTTTACTATTTTCTGGCATCATAATCTCATCACTCACTATAGGCGCACGAATCCCCACTTGCCGAAAGGTGTGTCTCATCCCGGCAAAACAAACAGGCTCTCTTTCACGCGCCCTGATAAAATCTATATTACATAATGCCATTTCGTTTGTCTATACAAAAATCCGCTGTAGTACTAACTCAGCTAAGATAACAAAATACAACCGTTTTAATAAATGGAGGAATACAGCAAACAATGCTGACTATGTAATTATTACCCATGATGACCTCTATGACAGCGCCCTCCGGCTGGCTGAATACCGTAAGAACCAGGGCCTGAAAGCAGCCGTAGTTAGGATCAGTGAGGTATATGATGAATTCAGCTATGGCATATTTACTCCACGGGCTATCAAGGACTTTCTGGTTTATGCCTACACATCATGGTCACTGCGTCCAAAGTATGTGGTGCTATTAGGGGATGCCAATTACGATTACAAAGACAACTTCAAATATGGTGAGCCTAACATGATACCAACGTACTTCGTGCCGGGCGAATTCGGCCTGATCCCCACTGATAATTGGTTTGTTGATGTCAATGGAGATGTGGTGCCAGAGATGATGATCGGCAGGATATCTGTAAAAAACGCTGTAGAGGCCAACAGTGTCATTGACAAGATCATAAACTATGAAACTGCACAGGACGCCTCCTGGCACAAGAACATCCTTTTTGTAGCAGATGAGAATGATTATGCCTTTGAAGATCTTTCTGATACTCTTTATCTGTCTCTGCCCCCAGAATATTCTGCGACCGCTCAAAAAGTATATATGAGCAACTATTACAAATCGGTTACTGATCCTGAGAAGGCGGGGGAGATGGCCAGGGCCGATATTGCCGCCATCATCAACAGTGGTACCCTTATGACCATCTACACCGGTCATGGAGATATAGACCAGTGGGCTGATGAACGTATGATAAACTCATACTATGTGTCGGGCTGGGGGATTGAGACCGGTAAGAGCATATTGAGCAATTATGAAATGCCCACCTTCGTTATGACCTTGAACTGCCTTAATGGGTTTTTCCCCTTGCCGAATGAAGGTGGAGTAAAGAATAAGGATGAACCGAATGATATACCTCTTGCTGAGGCATTCCTGAAGTTAGACAGAAGGGGCGCTGTAGCAGTCTGGAGTCCTACAAGTCTTGGTTATACATGGGAGCATGAGATTCTTGTCAGACACGTGTTTGAAGCCGTATTCAAGGAAGGCATAAATGTTGTTGGAGAGGCCATACTAAAAGCTAAGACCGCTGCTTATCCGGCTGATAATATAAGCAAAGACATTATTTATATGTACACCCTTTTTGGTGACCCGGCAACGAGGCTTCATCTCTCGGTTAATCCTGCCGGAGGAGGTAGTCTGTCCTCTGAAAGCAATAAAGATAGCGGCAGCGGCGGGGGAGGTTGTTTCATTGCCACAGCGGCTTATGGTTCACCTCTTCACCCTTATCTAAAGTATCTAAGAGATTTCAGAGATACATATCTTATGACTAACAATCCAGGCAGGGCATTTGTCCACCAGTATTACAGGTATTCACCGCCTGTTGCTCAATACATAGCAGGAAGACCTTTACTGCGTATGTTTATCAGCATAACACTTCTTCCTTTAGTAGGAGTTGCGTGGCTGCTTACTACTTTTTATCCGATACAGATAGCTATCTTCTTCCTTCTTTTTGCCGGTGTTGTAATGGGAGGTATTTCTTTGTCAAGAAGGTTTGTATCTACTCTGTGATGTCCAGGTGAAGGGTAGTGAATTCAGAACTCATATCTAATGGCTGCAAAAACATTATCATTCTTGTCAAGCTGGCCAAAGAATGTCCGTGAGTCCTTACCACCAAATATATTGATCCCTATGGATGTCCAGAGTGAGTCAGTTATATTATACCTTGCCTCTGGTATAACAAAGTAGTCTTCCTCGTCCGGGCTGTAAAATGTAAACAGGCCCAGACGGAGGGTATTATATTTTAGCATCTGAGTTAGTCTGACTGTAATGAGTTGATGAACCTGATCTGTTTTGGGGAAGCCTGCAGGCAGGGAATCTTCATAGTTGTTATAATCCTGCATATATTCCCCATAGTATTGAACTCCGGCAGTAAAATCAGTCCAGAACTGTTTTGAATATCCTATAATATGTTTTGCAGATGAGGATGAGTTGGATATCGCAGAATAGACAGACAACTTTGCAGGAATAAGGCCTGGGGGTCGGGTCTTGAAATATAAGAAATGTTTTGTTAAGAGAGGCTCTTGCAAAAGTGATAAATTAAGTGAATTTTTCTGATTTTTTATTGATGTAAATTGGCTCTCCTTCTGGTAGAA
>MHER01000023.1 GCA_001805205.1 Nitrospirae bacterium RIFCSPLOW2_12_42_9
CGGTAAGAGAGCTTTCCAAAGATATCACGTTTCATAAAGTTTCTCCAAAGGGAGCTAATGGATATATCTTTTTATTATTTAAATCATAGAATAAATAGTTAAAAAAATAATGCCTCTGACAGAGGTTTCATCAGAGGCTTTCAAATTGGTGGAGGCGGCGGGACAGCGTTTCCACTCCTTTCGAAGTGGGCTGGACTATGCCTTCATCCCTCGGTCATTTCGGGATGCGGGGCGTCTTATCCGTTATTGAGACGGATCTTAGTACTCACTCATTCACACCAAGAATATGAATCAGCAAGCCTATAAGTCTCTACAGGGCAGGTATGAGGTTTGCCCCCTTCCTACCCCTCGGCGTTACCATGCCATCCTGACTCTATTACAGGATGCCGTCAGGCTTCACCGATGTGAGCCCCGTTTTCACCTGGGGATTACTCCCCAGGGCGACCCATTTGATCGAACCCGCGTCCGGAAACGTTCAGCATCAAGGTTCCTACATGCTTATCCAGTGTATTAAAGATTCGCAACACCTCATGCCCACTGGAAGGCTTAAGATGTTGCTACCCTGCTTTTATCTCGCCCGCCTCCTGCAAGGAGGCAGAGGCAGGCCAGCCTGCTTTTATTACACCCTTTCCTGCGACACAGACAATCCCAGGAAGAGCGCCGTTGCCTTAATTAGGCAGCGAGTGCCAATTCTTCGTTGGCAGTTAAATTTTCCCGTTTGTTTTATGAGCCAACGGGACCTCAGCATGCAACCCTGGCATCTTCATCCCCGTCGAAGCCAGTCGCCCCCTTTCTGAAACCGTTCAAGCAGCTCAAACAGTTTAAACGGCTTGAACGGTTATTCTTTATGTGGTCTGTAATACTCTCTTTCTATACTTGCTCTGATCTCCTTTATGCTATAACCCTTCTCATGAAGCTGTCTGGCACGAATGGCCTCCAGCATACATGAATCACATCCGGACCCATGCCCATCTGTAAAGCATGTCCTGAGGCTTTTATGTCCATGCTCCTCTGCGCAATAGCAGAAGCAATATAAATGATCAAGTACATCCGGTATGGCTGCTGCGGATTCGTATGCCTGACGTGCCATTCCAGTAAAGTAGACAGATGGGACTATTGCACCAGTCTCACCCCCTCTCCAGTCAGGATTACTCTTAAATGCTTTATATGTCCTGGGATAGTTAGCAGCAATCCCGATATCCTCCTTTGAATTCAGATAAAAGAAAATGACACCTGCAATTACTCCCAGTACTACAATGAAAATTATACCCTTCTTCACCTTTAAATCCCCCACAATTAAATTTTTAATAGGTAAAGTATCTTGCTTGACCAACAATTATACTGTCAGGCAGGATGCCTGACCTATTATGTTTTATACCTGGCAGAATTTCATGCCTGTTATACCTATTATTGCCTCTGCCTTTCTTTGAATGCCTGGGCCACCTCACGCTTCGCCTCTTTCTTCTTAATGTCCTCACGCCTGTCGTGTAACTTTTTTCCTCTCGCAACACCAATCTCTATCTTGGCTTTACCCCTTTTAAAATACATCTTCAGAGGCACAAGGCTATATCCCTTCTCTATAGTCCTTCCAAGTATCCTGTTAATCTCTTCTCTGTGTAAAAGGAGCTTTCTCTTTCTTAAAGGGTCATGGTTATTTATATTTCCAGCCTTATAGGGACTTATACTACAATAAAGGAAGACCTCGCCCCTCTCCACCCTCGCATAACCCTCTTTGAGGCTTGCCCCTCCATCACGCAGGGATTTTATCTCTGTGCCTAACAGTTGAATCCCCGCCTCATAAGTCTCTTCTACTGAGTAATCATAAAAAGCCTTTTTATTGGTTGCTATAACATACTCACTCATAACTCTTTAAAAATACTGATTAAATTTGAATCCAAAGTATATTTATGATAACATAGCAACCAGTCAATAGCAAATTGCGTATTGACAAAACCCTCATTAGTTTTTATGCTCTATTATGTGCCGAAGTGGTGGAACTGGTAGACACGCATGTTTGAGGGGCATGTGGGTTTTCCCGTGGGGGTTCAAATCCCCCCTTCGGCACCAAAATCATTTATGACCTCAATTAGCCAGATCCTTTTATCACCTGCTGACAGGTCTGTCATAGTTTCAAATCTGAAAGAATACATTTTACAGAGGCATGAAGAGATAAGCATTCTCCATAAAAACGGTGCCTCCGGTCTTTATATAGTCACACGCATTGCAGCCCTTACAGATAAGATACTGTCTGAAATCTATAACCATGAATTAAGGAGATATGAGAATTCACATAATATATCTCTGAATGAGAAATGTTCTGTGGTCGCAGTTGGAGGTTATGGAAGGGGGGAGTTAAACCCCTATTCAGACATAGACATCATGTTCCTTTATCGAAGTGATGTGAAGGATTCAGTGGAGGCTGTATCGAGGGAGATACTATATCTCCTTTGGGATTTGAAGTATAACATTGGACACAGCATAAGGACTGTTGATGATTGTGTGAAGATAGGCATTTCAGATTTTACTGCAAGAACTGCACTGATGGAGGCAAGGATTATTGCCGGTAGTGAACCCCTGTTCACAGAGTTCCGGAAGGTCTTTACTGAAAAGGTTATTACCCGTGATGTGAAGTCTTATATAGAAGACCGGCTTAAGGGTATGAGGGAAAGGTATAACCACTACGGTTCATCTATCTATCTTGTGGAACCAAACATAAAGGAGGGAAAGGGCGGCCTCAGGGATATACACTCCCTGAAATGGGTAGTAATAGCAAGGTATGGTATATATTCCCTGTCTGATTTTCATAAAGAAGGTTATTTATCCAAGGTGGGGTACAATGAGCTTATCGAGGCACAGGACTTCCTGTTCAGGGTCAGGAATGAATTGCACTTTAATGCAGGAAAGGCCGCTGATGTACTAACAGTAGAAGAACAACGCAGGATTGCACAGTTCCTGGGATATCAGGATGAACCACACCGGCTTGGTGTGGAATCCTTTATGAAAGACTACTATATGCATGCCTCTCATATCCATGATATCTCAACAAGGGTTATTGAAAAGGCCATCCCTGTCCATATATGGAAAAAAGGGGTTGAGATGGTTACATCGCGTTTTATAAAACCCTGTTTCCTGTTGACAAAAGATACCATCCATGTACCTGAAAGGTATCAGGACATGTTTTTCAGTAATATGAAGAACATTGTTAATCTATTCTATTTATCATTAATACACGGTCTCAGGATATCTGCACATACTATGAGTATGCTTTACAGGAACAGAGACAGGGTGGCAAATGATTTATATTCAAACCCTGATGTAAACAGGATATTCAGAAATATTATATCATGGCCGCAGGGGATCTCAGAGACCTTAAGGCAGATGCAGAAGGTAAAGGTCCTTCAAAAACTGATCCCTGAGTATGAGAAGATATCCTGTTATTCCTCTTATGATTTTTATCATAAGTATACTGTAGATGAACATAGCTTCATCTCAATCCAGACAGCAGAAGAACTACAATATGTCCATGGATACATAGCAAAGGTCTACAGAGAAATTAAAAGGAAGGATCTGCTTCATCTGGCGCTCCTGCTCCATGATGCGGGTAAGGGGAGCGCAGGGCATCACTCAACCATAGGTGGACAGATCGCTGAAAGGGTTGGAAAACAGTTAGGTTATAGCAGTGAAGATACATCTCTCCTCGCCTTTCTCGTTCGAAATCATCTAAACATGTCACTAATAGCGTTCAGAAGGGACCTGTCTGAAGATAAGGTTATTCTTCTCTTTGCAAGGGAGGTTGCAACACCTGATGTATTAAGAAAGCTCTTTGTGATCACCTATGCAGATATAAAAGCTGTAGGCCCTGATGCATGGAATGAGTGGAAGGAGAATCTTCTTACACAACTCTATTACAGGACCATGGAAGAGCTCTCCGGCACAAAGGCCATATACTCTGAACAGGAGATAATAGAAAGACTCAAAAAGGAGATAGGTGAAAGGTTATGTATCATATACCCGAAGGATTGGCTTGATGAGCAACTTCACGATATGGAGTCCAGATACCTCATTGTAACCCAGCCTGAAAAGATCATAAACCACTTTCATATGATTAACAATTTAAAGGAGAATAAGGAAGAGAGGGTCCTTGTAGATGTCTCTATGGATAAGAATATTGTGGAGTTTACAGTATTTACATATGACAATATAACCCCTGGCCTTTTCTCAAAGATTGCAGGGGTGCTTGCTGCTGCAGGATATAATATTCTGGATGCCCAGGTCTACACCTCAAAGACAGGGATTGTTATTGATACATTCCGTGCTGAAGACCCCTATCCGGAAGGGGTCTCGGCTATGCTGCGTCAGTCCACTGTGAGAAAGCATATCGCAGAGGTACTTACAGAAGAGACCACTGTTGAATATATGTTTGAAAAATATGCCAATAAAAGACCTAAAAAGAAGGCCGTTACTACAGTAGCGCCTACCCAGGTAGAGATCGATAATGACTCTTCTGATGATTTTACAATAATAGATATCTTTGCAGCAGATAAACAGGGACTCCTCTACATAATAACAAAGAACATCTTTGAGCTGGGCCTCTCTATATATTCATCAAAGATCGCCACCCATGTTGACCAGATCGTGGACGTCTTCTATGTCAAAGATTTCAATGACAACAAGATTACAGAATCTGAACGGGTCTCAGAAATAAAACAAAGACTACTCAATGCCATAGAGGAATACTGGAAAGTGGTATAGCATTTTCAATGGCCAATACACATCAGCATAAAAATATCATTACAGAACTGATATTTTTATTCCTTAAACTCGGGACAATTGCATTCGGCGGACCTGCAGCGCATATCTCCATGATAGAAGAAGAGGTGGTGCATCGCAGGAAATGGATAACGAGGGAGCATTTCCTTGACCTTGTAGGGGCAACAAACCTCATACCCGGCCCAAACTCCACAGAAATGGTGATCCATATCGGATATATAAGAGGCGGGCTTACAGGGCTTATTGTTTCAGGACTCTCATTCATCACACCTGCAGTTATTATTACAGGAATCCTTGCATGGGTTTATGTGAGTTTCGGGTCTGTCCCACAGGTGGCACCTTTTCTTTTCGGTATCAAACCGGCGGTTGTTGCAGTCATCCTCGCTGCAATTATAAGGTTGGGCAAAACTGCTGCAAAGAACCTGCAGTTAATCATTTTGGGGATTGCTGTCTGTTCAGCGTCTTTATTGGGCGCAAACGAGGTCCTGGCTTTGCTGTCAGGAGGTATAGCAGGGATTATACTTAGCGGGATAAACAGATCAGAAAGGAAGAAGGTTTCAGGGTGGCTAATCCCGCTGATAGGTCAACTTTGGAGTATATGTAAAAGTACTGATGCAAACGCTGCAATTGCAGTTTCAACAGCAGGGGTTGGAAGTATATTCCCCTGGAAATTAGGATTATTCTTTCTAAAGGTGGGGACAGTCCTCTATGGAAGCGGTTATGTCCTTGTCGCCTTCCTTGAAGGTGGACTGGTGAAAGACTATGGGTGGCTTACACAACAACAGTTAATTGATGCAATAGCTATAGGACAGTTCACGCCTGGCCCTGTTTTAAGCACTGCGACTTTTGTCGGTTATGTTGTTTCAGGTGTCTCCGGAGCTGTTATATCAACTGTTGCGATCTTTCTCCCATCATTTATCTTTGTTTTAATACTGAATCCTGTCATACCCCGGCTCAGGGCATCGAAGATAATGTCTTCCTTTCTTGATGCTGTGAATATCAGTGCAATCGGTCTTATGGCGGCTGTTGTCATCCAGCTTGCTAATGCAGCACTTATTGACTGGAAGGCTGTCTTAATTGTTGTGATAGCTTCTGTTGCAGGGATTCGATTCAAGTTGAACGCAGCCTGGATTGTAATGGGTGGGGCACTTGGCGGATGGCTCTTAAAGACTTTATAGAGCTTTTTAATATTATGTCACTTCTCGTATTTTATACCTGTTTGGAAACTTTTTAGCACACAAATAGCACAGCAAAATTGAATTTGATTTTATAAAGGGATTCAGGTAGATTACTGATAATCGTAAGGGGGTGAGTATAATGACAAGATTGATTATTGAGACAGATGATAAATGGACAAGAGAGAAAATAAGGCTTGCCATTGATACTGAAATATATCTTCTCAAAAAGGCCCTCGATAAGGTCAAGGAAAAGATAAAAGAGTTTGAAATTAAATATGGCGAACTTGATAGGGAAAGTCTTTATGGCAAAATCGATGATATGGAACTTATAGAGTGGGAGGGGGAAACTGAGACCTTACAGAGAATACAGAAAAGACTGAAATCCCTTGAGGAGATCGTTTTTGAGTATCGATAGTTATGTTGTCCAATTAGAATCCGTTATAAACTCTTCCCCTGTTGTCTCGTCCTCTAATATCACTATTGATAGAAAAACTAATGACATTGCCTTTGTCTCAGGAATCATAGAGTTCAGAGATGGCACTACCCTTGATTTTAAAGAATTTATAGAGAGCAAAGAAAGTGATATTGAGAAATATAAATATGCCTACAACTACCGTTCTCATTCCACTGTTATTTTTCGCTATGACAATTCCCAAGATCCACGGGCAAAAAAGTTAGAAACCTTCCCTTATCATAAGCATATTAAGAACTATGAAATCGTTAAATCTATGGCGACAAATCTTGAAGATGTTCTAAAAGAAATAGAAGGAACATATTTTATAAAAGAGGACATTTAAAATATCATTAGATAAATATTCTAATTTACATCTACTTAGGGAACATTTATTATATAGTGAAGATAGGTAACTTATGGAAAAATTAAGGAAAGCTTTTGAAAATAGTTTTGGAATTCCAATACCAGAGATTATGTTGCCCAAAGAAAAGTTATCATCATGGGACAATGCTTTATTATTTGGTTCGAGCGTAGCAAAATCTTGTAAAGAACTATACCTTATTCAAGGTAATATCACTAAATTTATAGAATCTTGTCCGGAAGATTATTTTTTAATAGGTTTTTGGGGACATGGTGTTAATAGTTATGCTTTATATTATTTGCGAGTAGATTCCTGGAGTAAAATATTTTTCAGGTTGCCTTATGGCGGTGTTTATGAGGACAATGAAAAGAATGCAAGACATATCCGGGAATTTCTGATTAATTTTTTTGCTTTTGAGAAAGAATTAGTTGGAAAAGTAAAGAGTCTCATTGCAGTAGAATCTATGGGGGAAGGTTCTTATAAAGTTGTCACATTTGATGGCAAGGAAATATCCTTTAAAGGGACTTTACTATATAGTAGCTCTATGTTGAAAGAAAAGTTTGCATGCCTGTTTAGGAAATAATCCGATAATCAGCATCTCTAATTATATCAGGAAATGAATTGAGAGAGGGTAATGGGTAACCAAGTAATCAAAAGATATTTTGAACCAGATATATTTGAGATGGTCAAAAATGATCTTAAGTTTTTGATTAAAATTATCATTACTTCAGGGTTTGAGTATGATCTGCAAATAAGAGAGAAATATTTTAACCTTTATTATAGAGGCAACAGCTTGTCAAAAGTGACCCCTAAGCCCGAACACAACAGCTATGAGATATCTATACATGAAAAATTCTTTTCAGAGACTGAAGCTGAAAAGGACAAGCGATTCACTTCAGAACCGAAGGGAGCTTACCTATGTTTAAATATATCACGGGAGCTTCTGCATCCATTCTTCCAGATAAAGCATCTGAAAGAATTTGGTTCAAATATTAAGAATGTGAATTATCAGGAAGAAATTACCTTTGAACAAATGCTTATTACTGACAATGTTAATCGCCAGGATTTTATTATTATTGACAGACAGGTCATGGATCATACATCCAATCAAAGGATGGATTTACTGGCTCTCAAACAAAAAATGGGCAATGATTATCAGTTTTGTGTCGTTGAAGTAAAGCTTGGCAATAATCCTGAACTGCAGGGAGATGTTATTAAACAATTAGAGGGATATGTGGAAAGAATTTCAAAAAACTTTGAGGATTACAAGAAATGCTATGAATTGAACTTCAAACAGAAAAAAGAATTGGATCTTTATGAATCCCAAGATAAAATAAGAAATTTAGAAATCAATATAGTAGATGGTGTCTCAGGAATCATTGTTGTAGGTGGTTATTCTTGTATAGCCAAAGATCGAATAGAAGAACTGAAGCAAAAGACACCGGATATAAGAATTCTCCCCGTCTGGAATATGATTGATTTTTCAAAAGCCCTTTAAGGTAATTGTGAATCTTACAATTCATAGAGGATCAAAAGAGATAGGCGGAACATGTATAGAGCTGCAATCAAAAGACTCAAAAATCTTAATAGATTTTGGACTGCCGTTAATAGCTGAAAATAAAGAGCCGTTTTATTCTCGGAAAATAAAAGGGCAATCCGTAGAATCTTTATTCCAACAAGGGATTCTACCTCAGATAAACGGATTATATCGAAACGAATCCCCTCAGTTTAATGCCATTCTGTTAAGCCATCCTCATCCAGATCACTATGGTTTATTATCATTTGTGAATCCAGAAATCCCTGTTTATATGAGCCGGGGATGTCAGATATTAATCGAGGTTTCTTATTTCTTTGGACAATTTAATTATGAGTTAGAGAACATTAAAACGGTTAGCCCATGGAAAGAATTTAATATAGGTAATTTCTTGGTAACTCCTTATCTGGTCGACCATTCAGGCTTTGATGCCCTGGCATTTTTAATAGAATGCAACGGGAAGAGGATATTTTATAGCGGAGATTTTAGAGGGCATGGAAGAAAAGGCATCGTATTTGAAAATATTTTAAAGAAACCGCCAGAGGGCATTGATTATTTAATTCTTGAGGGATCACAGATAGGCAGAACCAATAAAGGAAA
>MHER01000024.1 GCA_001805205.1 Nitrospirae bacterium RIFCSPLOW2_12_42_9
TGTTTGGAAGTGTTGTCATGGGGATCGAAAGGGCCAAGTTTGAAGAGATGCTGCAGGAGAAAAAGGATGAGATAAAGATAAAACAGGATACAGAACTCAATGCAGAGGCGCTTAAAGATATGGTTCTAAGATATAAAAAACTCGTAAAGAAAGAGACTGGCAAGGACTTTCCAATGGATCCCATGGAGCAGTTAAAGATGGCAATAAATGCTGTATTTGAATCATGGAATGCACAAAGGGCAATAACATATAGAAAGATACATAACCTCCCAAATAATATGGGGACTGCTGCCAATGTTGTGGCAATGGTGTTTGGAAATATGGGAGAGACATCAGGCACAGGCGTGGCGTTTACAAGAGACCCAAGCACAGGGGAGAAGATGTTTTTCGGTGAATGTCTTATGAATGCCCAGGGTGAGGACGTTGTTGCCGGGATCAGGACCCCGTTCCCAATAGAAGATCTTAAGAAGATAGTCCCAGGCGCTTATGGCGAGCTGATAGATATATATAAGAAACTGGAGAAGCATTACAAAGAGATGCTCGATATTGAGTTTACAATACAGGAAGGGATCCTCTACATGCTTCAGACACGCTCGGGGAAGAGGACGGCTGCTTCTGCCCTCAGGATAGCAGTGGATATGGTTGAAGAGGGACTTATAGATAAAGAGACTGCCATTATGAGGATTAATCCTGACCAGTTAGACCAACTGCTGCACCCGATGATTGACCCTGATGCAAAGGTAAAGGTTATAGCAAAGGGTCTTCCGGCCTCCCCGGGCGCAGCAGTAGGCCGGGCTGTATTTACTGCTGAGGATGCAGAGAGATTCACACGTGAAGGGGAGAGGAGTGTACTTGTCAGATTGGAGACTTCACCGGAAGATATAGGCGGAATGCATGCAGCACAGGGGATTTTGACATCAAGAGGTGGAATGACATCACATGCTGCAGTAGTTGCGAGGGGAATGGGAAAACCTTGTGTTGTTGGATGCAGTGATCTGCAGGTCAGGGAAAAAGAGAAGTATTTCAAGGTAAATGACCTTGTTATAAAAGAGGGTGATTATATCTCAATAAATGGTTCAACCGGTGATGTTATTCCGGGTGAGGTTAGTCTGATAAAACCCAGGATGAGTGAAAGTTTTGCAACTATGATGAAATGGGTAGATAAAATACGTAAACTAAAAGTACGCGCTAATGCTGATACACCATTTGACGCACAGGTGGCAAGGGATTTTGGTGCAGAGGGGATCGGGCTTTGCAGGACAGAGCATATGTTTTTTGAACCAAACCGGATCAAGGCAGTTCGTGAGATGATACTTTCGGATGACACAGAGGGGAGGAAGAAGGCCCTTGCAAAGATTTTACCAATGCAGAAAGGGGATTTTAAAGAGATATTCAGGGTTATGAAGGGACTACCTGTTACCATCAGGCTGCTTGACCCTCCGCTCCATGAATTTCTCCCGCATACAGATAAAGATATTGAAGAGTTATCAAAAGATATGGGTGTGCCTGCTGAGAGGTTGATGGCAAAGAACAAGGCCCTCTTTGAGTTTAATCCCATGTTAGGACACAGGGGGTGCAGGCTTGGAATTACTTATCCTGAGATATATGAGATGCAGGTGAGGGCAATATTTGAAGCAGCATGTGAGCTTGAGCGTGAAGGGATGCATGTCATACCTGAGGTTATGATCCCTCTTGTTGGTTTCTCAAGGGAGCTCGGGACAATTAAGGAGATGGTGGACAGGGTTGCCTCTGAGGTGATAAAGTCTTACAAGGTCAGGACAAAATATCAGGTTGGGACAATGATAGAGCTTCCGAGGGCGGCCCTCATAGCTGATGAGATTGCTGATCAGGCAGAGTTCTTCTCCTTTGGTACGAATGACCTGACGCAGACTACCCTCGGACTGAGCAGAGATGATTCCGGCAAGTTCCTCCCATTCTATATCGAAAAGGGGATTTTTGAGATGGACCCCTTTGTCAGTCTTGATCAGGATGGTGTGGGTCAGCTTGTAAAGATCGGGATAGAGAAGGGACGCTCAAAGCGTCAAAACCTGAAGGTTGGCATATGCGGAGAACATGGAGGTGATCCAAAATCCGTTGAGTTCTGTCATAAGATGGGGATGGACTATGTGAGTTGTTCTCCATACCGTGTCCCTATTGCACGGTTTGCAGCGGCCCAGGCAGTGATCAGGAATAAAAAATAGCGCGGGGTACCTGGTAACACTATGCATCAGGATGAAAAATATATGCGTATTGCCCTGGCAGAGGCAAAAAAGGGCGAGGGGCAAACCAGCCCTAACCCTATGGTGGGCGCTGTATTAGTTAAAAATGACAGAATAATCAGCAGGGGATATCACAGGGGCCCGGGTAAATTACATGCCGAGGCGGTTGTTCTTAAAGATGCAGGTCCTGATGCAAGAGGTTCCACGCTATATATAAATCTTGAACCATGCTGCCATACTGACAAAAGAACTCCCCCTTGCACAAAAGAGATTATCAAATCAGAAATAAAGCGGGTGGTCATAGGTATTGAAGACCCCAATCCCCTTGTAAATGGCCGTGGTATTAAGGAGCTTATAGATGCAGGTATCGAGGTAGAAGAAGGGGTATTAAAAAAAGATGCCGCAAGAATAAACGAGGCATATGCTAAGTTTGTCACTAAAAATATCCCATTTGTAATACTGAAATCCGCATCGAGTCTTGATGGAAAGATAGCCCTTCCATCAGGGGAGTCGAGATGGATTACAGGTAAGATTGCGCGCAGATATGCACACAGACTGAGGCTAATGGTGGATGCAGTGCTTGTAGGAGTTGGTACTGTGATAGCAGATGATCCACTTCTGAATGTCAGGCATATAAAAAGCAAAGGGAAACAACCACTCCGTATTGTATTAGACTCAAGACTCAGGATTCCCCTCACATCAAAGATACTTGATACAAGGAGTGGACAGGATACTTTAATTGTCACCACAAGATCGGCTTCTGTGGAAAAGATTGAGGAATTGAATAAGTCAGGTGTAAAGACTGTTATTGCAGAGAACAGGGACGATGGTGAGATTAGTTTGAAATCCCTGATAAATCAACTTGGCAAGTCAGGCATTATGAGTCTTATGATAGAAGGTGGTTCAACCATCAGTTCTTCAGCCCTTATTGAAAATATTGTAGATAAGATAATTATTATCTATTCTCTGCGGATTATCGGCGGGAAAGATTCGATCAGTATGGTCAGCGGACCTGCACCCAAATCTCTCAATGATTCAGTCTTCTTAAAGGATGTAAGGATTAAGAGGTTGGGAGAGGATATTATGGTTGAAGGCTATATTAATTAAAATAAGATGTTCACCGGGATCATAGAAGAGGTTGGTATTATTAAGGAGATAAGGTCTCAATCAGGAGGGGTGAGACTTACTGTCGGGGGCAAGATTGTATTGAAAGATATGAAGATCGGGGATAGTATTGCAATTAACGGTGCATGTCTTACTGCAACTGAGATCAAAACTCCACATTTCTCAGCAGATGTCTCCGGAGAAACGCTGGATAAGACTAATTTAGGCAAGTTAAAACCAGGAGATAAGGTCAATCTTGAAAGACCATTAAGACTCTCTGACCGTCTTGGTGGACACCTCGTTGCCGGTCATGTAGATGGCATTGGCATAATCAGGGGTATGACTAAGAAAGGAGATACATCTATCCTGACATTTGAGGCACCAAAAGAGGTAATGAAATATCTTGTCTATAAAGGTTCAATTGCAATAGATGGGATAAGCCTTACAGTTAATGATATACAGCGTAACAGATTTAATGTCACGATAATCTCCCATACTGCAAGGACAACAACCCTCGGGATTAAAAAGATCGGAGAGATTGTAAACTTAGAGGCCGACCTTATTGGAAAGTATGTAGAAAACTTTTTAATTGTCACCCACGCTGATGAAAAGGATGTAGGGACAGACCTTTAGGTCTGTCCAAAACCGGCATAGAAGTGGACAAACCTAAAGGTTTGTCCCTACGAGCTCGTGAAGTTTCACGCTAAAACTCTGACTTTCCATCCACACTAATTACCTTGACAGAGTTATTTGTGCTCTCCTTCATTACGTATCCAATGGCACCTGATTCTGATGATACATAGGATACGAGAGAAGACTCATCCTTTTCCTGATGAGGGGGTGTCGCAGTGCCTGAGAATAATTTCTGTGCCCAGTACCTCCGCCACGTTTCCATATCTATGCCGAGTATAGAACTTACAAACTTGATAGCTGTTGGATTTGAATCTTTTAAGACTACCGGCGAGATCTTTTTCCCATTATCCCAGAGTTTTAATTCACCTGTATACATATGTTTTAATTCTGAGGAACTGATATTAATTATTGGGTTATTTTTATTTACGATTATTACGACTCCTGCAAAGGCATTAGTTGTAATAAATAACGTAAAGAATAAGACTATTGAAATAAAAGTCTTTGGCATTATTGTTCCTCCATCCTTAAGTTTTTAAAGGCCTTAGTTTTTAAAGGCATAATTAAAATGCAACAGCAACAGCAGCCCCTAATTCGTTATAGTCATCTGACACTTTTGCGTTGTTTGTGTTCCCGTTAAAGTGTCTGTTTTCGATTTTGATTATAAAATTTGGCTGGAGTTCATAGTTGATACCGTATACCAGTTCGCTCCATTCATCTTTGTCTCCTTCATCATCAGGGTCAAACATCCCGTAGCGCAGATAAGGAGTTATCCGGCGGAGTACCCTGTATGAAACCTCACCATATGAACCATTTTGAGTGGTATCTGCAAGTTTGGATGAGGCGTATTCAGCGCGAAGACCGATATTGCGGATAGTATACTCCGCACTTCCTGCCCATGTAGAATGGTTATCTTTAGTTGTCCCCTTCTTCCCTGTAAAATAAGACCCGCCTACTGTCAATCCCGGTATAGGTGATATCATTAACCGACCACCAATAGCCTTATTAGAATTGTCATCAGCCTCCGCCTCGTTACTATCAGTATTTTCTCCATTTGATATATATACTACATAATTTAGATTTAAATCACCATCTGTATAATATTTCCCCAACATACTGATGCCGGTGCTAAACTTGGGGATCATAACAAAT
>MHER01000025.1 GCA_001805205.1 Nitrospirae bacterium RIFCSPLOW2_12_42_9
CCACCATGGCCTCCATGTTCTACAAGTACAGCAACAGTTATTTTGGGTTTATTTACAGGTGCAAAGGCAACAAACCATGCATGGTCATTATATTTCCATGATCCAACCCCCTGAAATCTTCTTCCAACCACTTGTGCAGTCCCGGTCTTCCCGGCAATATCAACCACTGTACTCCTTGCTGCCCATCCTGTTCCTCCATTATCGTACACTACACCCTTTAAAGCATTTTTTATTGTGTTAAGCATTGATTCGCTTATTGCAATACTGCCTGTCTCCACAGGCGGGAATTCAAAGGTCTTCTTATCTTTATCAGAAATAACACTTTTCAGTACCCTCGGTCTTACAATAAACCCTGAGTTTGCTATTGCATTTACCATTACAGCCTGCTGCAATGGCGTAACAGAAAGGTAACCCTGACCTATTGAAACAGAAAGTGTCTCTCCGGCATACCAGCGCTCTTTCCTGTTTGCAAGTTTCCACTCAGTAGAAGGGACAAGACCTTTCTTCTCTGAAGGAAGATCTATCCCGGTTGTCTCACCCAGGCCAAAAAGATTTGCATACCTGGCTATATTATCAATCTCCATGCGGTTTCCGAGCTGATAGAAGTAGACATCACATGACTCTGTGATGGCCTTGTGGAGGGCCACAACCCCATGTCCCCCTGCCCTCCAATCCCTGAAGAACCTTTTACCGAACTGCATCCCGCCTTTGCAGGATATTTTATTGTTTGGGTCGATATGCCCACCCTCAAGCCCTCCGTATGCCATGACTATCTTAAACACAGAACCAGGCGGATAAATACCCTGTATTGCCCTGTTATTTAAGGGGTGATAAGGATCAGACACTATCTTCTGCCACATCTTTGATGATAGTCTTTTTGACATTATATTTGGATCAAATGCCGGATGGCTGACAAGCGCAAGTATCTCTCCTGTATTTGTATCCATTGCAACAATTGCACCTTTCTTATCCGCCAAGGCCTCTTCTGCGATTTTCTGAAGATACAAGTCAATAGACAGTACAACATTATCACCTGATACAGGTTCTGTTACATTGAGAACACGTCTTTCACGTCCTGCTGCATCCACTTCTATATTTTTCCTTCCAACTCTTCCCCTGACAATAGAATCATAGAACTTTTCTATCCCGTTCTGGCCAATCATCCTGCCCATTGGCTCTGATATATACTCTTCTTCTTTTAATTGTTCCTGTGTAATCTCTCCAACATACCCTATTAAATGGGCTGCAATCTCCTTATTTGGATATTCGCGCCTCCCTTCCACAACTATCACAACACCCTGGAGATTCCATTTATGCGATTCTATAATGGCAACCTCCCGCATAGAGATATCTTCTTTAATTGTTAAAGGAGAGAATGGGTCGTAATATTTGCTGGAATTAATCTTCTCTTTTATATTATCCGGAGCAAGATTTATAACCGGCGCTATCCTCTTAATAGTTTTATCAATATCATTTATGTCAGCCAATACAAGGCCAAGATTAAATGAGGGGACATTTTTTACAAGCACCTCTCCATTTCTATCGTATATGATACCCCTCAGGGGAGGCAGGATAACAGTCCTCACCCTGTTATTTTCAGCAAGCCTTTTATAGTGACTACCTTTAATTATCTGCATATGCCATCCACGGAAGAGTATGATGGCAAAGACGAATATAACGAATCCCCTCAGGTATTTTATCCTCTGCTGAAGGCCCTTGTTTTTATCCTGCAAATCTGTCATATCAGGTCCACCGTGAGATAGTCTCTTTTCTACTGTAAGATATAACGAAGTATATTATTCCACCTAGTGCACCATCAAAAAAAGCCTGAGGAATTGCAATATAAATGATGTCTGATGGAAAATTACCTTTTCCTAAAAAGGTAAGGACGAGCAGGGTGCCTGCACCCTGAACAAGGGATAGTGCAGAGATAAGACCTGAATGGAGCATAAACCCGGGATTCAGGATCCACCGGCCTATGATTCCTGCAAAATATCCAATAAAAAATTTTGAAAAGATATTGTAAAATATAGGCCCGGCTGAGATAACATCCATCATGAAACCAAGAAACATACCCAGGAGTCCGCCCTTAATTTCTCCCTTTGATGTCCCAAATAAATATACAATAAGCAGTATAAAATCAGGTTTAATGCCGTTTATCTCTAACGGATTTAATATACTTCCCTGAAATGCAATAAGTAATAGGATGAGTCCCCCCCACAGGAATAGCTTCATCTATTCTATTTCCTCCTTTAAGAGTTTTTCTACCTCGGGTAGTAGAGGGGTTTTTAAAACCATTACCTCTCTCACCCTTGATAGATCAACACCTGGTATCAATTCTATAGTGTGAAACAGTGCATTCTTTGGGCTTTCAATCTTATTAATAGTTCCTATTACAATGCCTGGCGGGAACACACCATCAGTTCCTGAAGTAATTACAAGGTCGCCATTTTGCACCTCTGAATCGATCATGATGAAGTTAAGTTGTAAAGTCCTTCCACCCATCCCTGCCACAATACCTTCATCCCCTGTGCGTTGTATAAGCCCGGCAACTGCGCTATTTCTATCTGTTAACAGGAGTACCCTTGAATATGAAGCCGCTGTCTTTACAATCCGGCCCACCACGCCCTCTGCAGTAATTACTCCAAGATTAGGCCTCAGCCTGTCCCGTTCACCTTTATTAATAACAATTGCACTATACCAGTTAGAAGGGTCTTTTGCTATTATGCCGGCAGCGTTGTAGCTGATATTCAGGGTGTCTTTAATATCGAGGAGTTGCTGAAGTCTGTCACCGGCAAGGGCCTTTTCCTGAAGTACCACCGATTCTGCCTTAAGCCTGTTGTTTTCTTCAATCAATCTATTGTTTTCTTCTTTGATATTTATCAGGTATATATAGCCATTCCATGTATTGGATATGCCATCAAAGATAAAGAAGAATCCGGATTGTATCAGATTAACAGTGGATGAAAATGGTTTTTCGAACAGATAATATCTGGGGTTTTCCTTTATTTCAGGTGACAGGAGTACAAATACCCCTATCAATAGAAGGAAGGCAATTAACAGCTTTTTATTTATTGAAAGAAACCGGATCAAGCCTACCCTCTCTACTGGGTAAGCACAGAAACTTTCCTTAAAAGGTCAATTTCGTCCAATACCTTACCTGTGCCCATGACCACAGTAGTTATAGGGTTATCAACAGTTATTATAGGTAGATTTACCTCTTCCCTGAGACGCATATCTAAACCTCTCAGAAGCGAACCACCCCCGGCAAGGACTATCCCACGATCTATTATGTCAGCAGCAAGCTCCGGAGGCGTATTTTCAAGTGCTACCTTTAAAGCATCTACTATGGCGCTGACAGGTTCTTCCAGGGACTCTCTTATCTCGTCACTATTAACTTCCATGGTCTTTGGTATGCCGGTTATGAGGTCCCGGCCTTTTATTAACATAACCCTTTTTTCCTCCATAGGGTATGCAGAGCCGAGCTCCATCTTGATCATCTCTGCCATATGCTCACCAAGCAGAAGATTGTATTTGCGCTTTATGTATGAGAGGATCGCCTCGTCCATCTTATCTCCGGCCACGCGCACAGAATCACTGTAAACTATACCGGCAAGGGAAATAACAGCAATATCAGTTGTGCCGCCGCCAATATCCACTACCATATTGCCGGATGGCTCTGTTATTGGAAGTCCGGCACCTATTGCTGCTGCAATAGGTTGTTCTATAAGATAGACCTCACGCGCTCCTGCCAGCTCTGCAGAGTCACGGACTGCCCGCTGTTCCACCTGAGTAATACGTGAAGGGATACCAATGATTACACGCGGGCTTACAAAGGCCCTTCTGTTGTGTGCCTTAGTGATAAAGTGATTTAACATCTTTTCTGCAACATCAAAATCAGCTATTACACCGTCCTTCATTGGTCTTATGGCAACGATGTTTCCCGGTGTCCTTCCGAGCATCTTCTTTGCCTCAGCGCCAACTGCCAGAACCTTTCCACTCTTCTTATCAATGGCAACTACAGAAGGCTCATTACATACAATCCCCTTACCCCTGACATAGACAAGGGTATTAGCCGTGCCTAAATCGATCGCAAGGTCAGTAGAAAACCATCCAAGAATACTACTTAACAATTGTTGTTCCTCCGTTCTCTGTTACATATGTTTTCGCCAGTTCGTCCCCTATTCTTAAGCCCTTCTCATTACCTATTATAATAAGTCCTTCAATTAAATAAATCACGATTGTCAGTATCCAACCCACATAGGGTATAAAGAAAAGGGCATACCCCACGGCAATTGATATATTCCTTAATATGGAGTCCTTATAGGTGCAAAGTCCTCCATCAATTCTGATGGTCCTGAGTCGGATAAGTTTTTTCCCGAGGCTCCTCCCGTCAAAGAATCCATCTGCTATCAGCAAGTAGGTCAAACCTGCAAAAAATCCGACTGGTGGTAGTAGCTTTGAGAAGGCTGCTGCAACAATTAAATCTATTACCTTTGCAACAAACCTGTTTAGGATACTTGCCTTAGTATGCTCAGGAGAATTTACCTCTGCTGCCATATCGGGCATCAAGGATAACTCCCATATTTTTAGTATTATAACAGAGTATTACTTTATTTCAACTTAAACTCATATTTACTTTTCCCCTCTGCGGGAGGTGATTAGGGGAATGGAAAACGTTTCTACGCTCCTCAAAAAAGTCCTTTAAGACCATGCTGCACTCTGCATCCTTTATTCCGGCCAATATCTCAACCCTGTGGTTAAGTCTGGGTTCATGGACTATCTGGAATACGGAGCCGCACCCTCCACCTTTCGGATCTTTAGCACCAAAGACAATACGGGGTATCCTCGCAAGGACGATAGCACCGGCACACATAGCGCATGGTTCTATTGTGACATAGAGTGTAATGTCATTGAGCCGCCATCTCCCTAACCTCATTGCAGACTCCCTTATTACTATCATCTCTGCATGTGCAGCAGGATCATTTAGTGACTCTCTCAGGTTGTGTCCTCGGGCAATTATCTCATCCCCCATTACTGAGACTGCCCCAACAGGGACTTCTCCTTCTTCAGTAGCTATGCGTGCCTCTTCAAGGGCTATCTCCATAAATCTTTCGTGTATCGACATTAGAGATTGAGATTAGAGGAAAACTATTGTAATGTCAAGGACTTCATTGGTATCATGGATTATACATGCAATTAATGACACAAATAACAGAAGATACTTTTGAACAATTATTATCTATCTTAAAAGGGTCTGACATCATCAATCTACAAGAGATAAGCTTTATAGACCCGTATGGTATGGTTGGCCTCCTTGAGGCAGGTGAGCTTCTAAAATTAGCTCAGGGAAAAGAGGATTATAATAAAACAATCCTGCTTCCTAAAACAGAAGAGGTTCTAAAATACCTCGAGAGGATGGACTTCTTCAGATTTGCCGGTGAATATTTCAGGCTTGAACCTCTTGCAATAGAAATTTCAGAAAAATATTACAGAAATTCTTATTCTGATGTCCTTCTCGAGATAACTCCAATTGAAAGGTCTGATGACATACATTTTATAGTAAGCAGAGTAAAAGACCGTGCAGAGACAATACTCTCAAATCATCTCGGTTATGATCACCAGGCGATAAATGGATTTATAGTCGCCATATCAGAGGTTTGTCAGAATATTATAGAGCATAGTGAGACAAAGGGATTTGTCGGGATACAGAAATACCATTTCCAGAATATGGGGAAGAATATAGTGAAGATAGCAGTTATGGATACAGGGATAGGATTCAGAAAATCTCTGTCCGACAGGTTTTTGTTTAAAAGTGATATACAGGCCATTGAAAAGGCATTATTCCATGGTGCATCTCGATATACAGATGAGGGAAGGGGGCATGGTCTTGCCGCCGTAAGGCGTTTTGTCAAGCAGTGGAATGGCAGACTCTCCATCCGCTCAGGAACAGCAAAACTCTCTATCGTTCCAGAATGGGCACGAGGAAAAGAGAAAGAGATTAGTCTCACCCATTTTCCGGGATCACAGATCAACATCATGCTGCCGGAGATGTAAAAATTTCCCATTAAAAAGTTCCATTAAAAAGTTCTTGACAAGTATCTTGCGTTGTGGTTCAATTGAACCATTTGAATGGATTGTAGAACAACTTATGCAATTAAACTTACCAATTATCGATGATAATAAAATAGATATCAGGCGGAGAAATGTACTTTCTTCCCCCAAATTTGGTGGTTCATGTGATATTGATTCAAAGCCATATCTAAAAGAATTAGGGATTGAAATTATTGAAAGAAGACAACCCATACAATTTACATCTAACTTCGGTGAGCATGTTCACAGATGGGCGCCTTATATTCAAGGTTTTTCGGCTGCATTTGTCCAGTCAATACTGGACCAATATAAAGATGAATATAAATCACCGGTTATCCTCGATCCCTTTGCCGGATGTGGAACAGTTCTTACTCAGAGTAAGTTAAATGGCTATAAATCCATTGGAACTGAATTAAACCCACTCCTTCAATTCATTGCAGACACAAAGGTTAATTCATGGGATGTTAACCCTGAATTGCTTATGGAGGTATTTTCATCTATCCCCAGAGATTTAAGGACTCCTGCCCCTGAGTTTCTTAAATCAGAAAATCAATTCAATCGCGAAGTATTAAAGAATCTGGAATTTCTCAAAGGTGGAATTGACTCTATTTCTGCAAAAACAAGAAAACTGAAAAAAGTTAAAGACCTTTTGTTACTTGCATTCTCATCAATCCTGATTAACTGCAGCAATCTCAAGAGAACCCCCTGTCTGGGATACTGGAAAGATAAGAGAGTTGCTGACAATGCCCCTTGGATCTTCATGAAGCAGAAGATCAAGGACATTTGCAATGACTTAGAGATTCTGCAGAGCAAATGTAGAGAGAATATCAGGGAACATAGTAAGGTCTATTTTGCTAATGCGATGGAACACAGACATGAAGATATGTTTGATCTTATCATTACCTCTCCTCCATATATGAATGGACTTGACTATGTTATGAACTACAAGATTGAAATGGGATGGCTGGGATTCACGAAGGCATTAAAAGATGCCAAAAAGGTGAAGGATAGTCTCGTTGTCTGTGACAATGTTTCAAAAGGTCTGATCAAGACATTTGCTCAGACCAATTCAAAATACACGAATAATTGGATTGAAGATATTAAAACCAATATTGCTGTGAATATAAAAAGAAGAGGCAATTACCGACGGTCTGATATGCCTCATATCGTTCATAAATATTTTGATGATATGCATAAAGTTATGAAAACCATATCGGAATCGCTAAAACGTAACGGCCGTTTTATTTTAGTAGTAGGCGATAGCTTGATTGCAGATGTCTATGTACCTACTGATTTGATATTGGCGAAAATTGGTACTGAATTTGACCTTGCTGTAGAAAAGGTCGAGCGGGCAAGAAATAGACATTCCGGACAAATAAGAAATTATAGACTAAGAGAAACTATAGTCACATTGTCAAAAAATTCTGATTAAAGGAGAACAATGGAAGATAAGTTTGGATATCATCAGGATCTCAAGAATGGAGAGGGTATAATAAGGGCAAGGACCACGGGGCAATTACGTTCATGGGATATGCCGAGGACCTTACGTGCTTTAGAAGAAATCAAGAAAGAATGGGGTAATCTTGAATATCCAGGTGTCTACATTTTATTGGATTCTTCAGGTAAAAAGGTATATATAGGAGAGGCAAAGGATATTTGTATCAGGCTTAAAACCCACCTATCCTCACCAGAAGATAAAATTAAAGACTGGAATAGAGCGGTTATTATTAATGATGGTAGATCAGCAATGCAGTCTGACTTTAATGATTCTGTTATAAGAAAATCAGTAGAACTTTATTTAATTTCTTTATTCAAGGCTAATCGGTATACGGTAGTTGCACAAGGAGAACCACAAAAACATAACCCGCATCAAAAGTCTATGATTCAAGCTGTTGAAGAGGAGTTTGACTTTCTACTTATGAAGAAAAACCTTATCACAAAACTCATTGAAAAACCGGGACAGGAAGAAATTCTTAGAGATGAGTTGAAAAAGATTTTAGAAAGAAAAGGGTACGAATTGAACGAATGGGGTGCTTATGAAGCCGTTATAAATGGGGGAAAGGTATATATTAGACCTGGAAGCAAGAAAGAAAAGGGCTGGCAAATTACTTTTCGTGATAAGTTCAAAAACACATTGCAAAGAGGGGAAGGTGCTCTACTTATACCAAGAGATGGTATTTTATTCATACCTTTTCGTGAAATTCAAAAAGTGATTACTGATAATTCTAAATACAAGCAAAATACCATAGACATTTATATTAACTTCAAAGAAGAAACAATTTATTTGACTTATTCAACAAGTACAATAGATGTAACGCAATTTCGATTGATGAGATAAGTTATATCTGTAAGAGGTATTTGATGAAATACACTGATAATGACAAAAGAGTAGAAATAGTAAAGTGAAAAATTTATATAAAGGAGGTTTGGATACAAAATGAAGGAGTTAAAAACAGATATTAGAACTGGTGATTGTTTGGACATTCTCAAAGAATTTCCAAATGATTTTTTTGATTTAATTGTTACCTCTCCACCCTACGCTGATAGCAGATCTAAAACATATGGGGGCATTAAACCGGATAAGTATGTAGCATGGTTTCTGCCCCGTACCGAACAAACGGGATAAATCGGGGAGGATAGTATGAGTCAATACTGGCTGGTTGTTGGAACGCCTAAAAATTGGAAATTTGCTTTTGAGAGTGGAAATATTTGGGGACTTAAAGAATTCCGTGAGATGATATCACTTTGGAACTTTCTTGAAGAAGGAGATAAACTGTTATTCTATGTTGCAAGTCCAATAAAAGGGGTAATTGGAATTGGAAGAGTTACAACTAAGTTTCGGCAAACTACTCCTCTTTGGCCTGATGAAGTAAATAAAAATACTGTGTTTTGGCCATTGCGATTCGAATTTGAGCTTGAGTACTGTTTACCACCATCACTATGGCAGACAAAAAGTTATAAAGAATCAAATTTACAACTGATTACAAGAATGGTTTTTCAATGTGTCCCCAATAATGTTGTCACCTATGTTCGTAGACATTTTGGGCTTTCTACAGAAACTAATATCTCTCATATGCTTACTGGAAAAACCACTTCAATTTCTGAACATGTTGTAAGCTTAGATCATGAGACAATAAAACAGCAAATTACAAAAATTGGACAAATACAAGGATTCCTAGCAGAAATGGAATATCCTATTGAGGGTAATCGGTTAGATGTTGTTTGGAGACGTGTCGAGAGATCAGTTCCAACTTATGCATTTGAGGTACAAATAGGAGGGGATATTTATCACGCTCTTGCCAAATTAAAACATGCATATAGCTTATGGAATAGTCACATATTTCTAACAGCTGATCCAATAGCACGCACAAAATATGAAGATTTGTTGGCTGGTACTTTTAATGAAATTAAACATAGAATTAAATTTATTTCGTTAAGTGAAATCGTTGAATTATATAAAAGAAAGCTGAGTTACAAAGAATTTGAAAGCGAACTTGGAATTATGAAATAAGTTTTAAAAAGAAAGGCTTTTAAAGAAGAGGGGGTTTGTCATGTGTGAGAAAAATTTAACAATAGTAAAAGGGGAAAGGTTATTCCTTGCAACTTTTGAGTTATTCAGTGGACAATATGGACAAATATTCCATAAAGTCTTTTATGCAAAGAGTGAAAAGAATTTAAAGAAAGAAGTTCATAAATACCTGTTTGACTATTATGGCGAGGGGAATGTTACCGGGATAGAGAAGAACATTCATTATTACTTTGATGGTGAAGTTGTTGTTAAACAGCATGGATGGGAAGAAATTACAGGCTTTGAACAGCTTGTAAATAAACTTCTATGACAATGATTACAATGCAGCCTAAAACCACCATAATCACCGGCGATAGCCGCAATATGAAGGAGATAAAGGATGAAATTGTTCATCTCATCATCACGTCTCCTCCTTACTGGCAATTAAAGGACTATGGCAATGGAAACCAGATAGGGTTTAATGACAGTTACGAAGACTATATTAACAATCTCAATCTCGTCTGGAAGGAGTGCTACAGGGTCTTGCACAAAGGCTGTCGTCTATGTGTCAACATAGGAGATCAGTTCGCCCGTTCTGTTTATTATGGGCGGTATAAGATTATCCCAATAAGGGAAGAAATCATCAAATTCTGTGAAACGATAGGTTTTGATTACATGGGGGCTATCATCTGGCAGAAGGTCACAACCTGTAATACCACAGGCGGAGCGACCATAATGGGGTCTTTCCCGTATCCAAGGAATGGGATCATCAAGCTCGATTACGAGTTTATTCTGATCTTCAAAAAATTGGGTGTTCCTTCCAAGGTTAGTAAAGATGTAAAGGAAGAGTCGAAACTTACCCTCGAAGAATGGAACGAGTACTTTAATGGGCACTGGAATTTTCCGGGCGAAAAACAGGACAAGCACCTTGCCATGTTTCCGGAAGAACTTCCAAAGCGATTGATCAAGATGTTCAGTTTTGTTGGTGACACGGTACTTGATCCATTTTTGGGGAGTGGAACTACCTGTCTTGCGGCAAGAAAATTAAATAGGAACTCCATAGGATATGAAATCAACAAAGATTTTTTATCCGTCATAGAGCAAAAACTAAGAGCAGATAAATATCCGCAGAATTTTGAAATCATTCCCCAGGCAAAGAAGGACATAGATTATAAAGATGAGATACTTAAACTTCCTTACATCTTTAAAGACCCTGTGAAGTTCGATAAAAAGATTGACCCTAAGAAATTAAGATTCGGCTCAAAGATAGATAATTCAAGCTCTCAAAGAGAGACTTACTATTCAGTTAAAGAGATAGTAAGTCCAGAAATCGTAGTTTTGGATGGTGATTTAAAAGTCAGGTTAATAGGTATTAAAGAGAATAAGGAAATAAATGATCAGGCGATTCAATTTTTAAAGGCAAAACTCAAGGGACAAAAGGTGTTTCTTAAATTTGATTCAACAAAATATGATAGTGAGGGCAATTTATTATGTTATCTCTATTTAAAAAATAAGACCTTTATCAATGCCCATCTGATTAAAAATAAATTAGTCAACGTTAATTCCTCTATGAACTACAAATATAAATCCTCTTTTTTAAATTACGAGGACACCGTATAATGCCAAAAGAGTGGATATTAAACCAGGCAAATATGAGATGGGGGCTTACCAAGAAAAATAAGGTTGGTGCTGTTTCTGATGAGATAAGGAAATGCACTCCTAAATCTTTAAATGAATGGAAGGAATATTATTACAGCAACATATATCCCAAAGAACATTTGGAGAATCTTGGCAGAACTCTATACATAAAGATTTCAGAGGTCTGTCAGGCTGAAATTGAGAGCATAACAGAGCAAGATAGCATCGATTTCATAAAAAACTTAGTAATCAATAGAACCTACGATGGCTATCAATCGGAAATACAGACTATTTATGGACAATTACAGCATATCTTAGGTGTACAGATAGAGCCGGCCCCTGACGAATGGGATAGGAAATATAATGTTGATTTCTTTATTAAGATTAATGATAAATACATCGGGTTTCAGATCAAACCTGCTGGTTATGCCTATATTCCTCAAATCATGAATGAGTTAGAGTTCCAGAAGAGGACACATCAAAAATTTACAGAAAAATACGGCGGGAAAGTATTTTATATTATCTCTGTTAAACAGGATAAAAAGAAAGTCATTCATAATACAGAAGTGATTGAAGAAATAAAACAGGAAATAGAAAAGTTAAAAAGTACTTAAGAGGAGTATTTATGCCTGCCCATGATATCAGGGAGATGACGGACATAGAAATTATTAATGAATTAAGCTCGGTTGGTATAGAGACCACT
>MHER01000026.1:0-3522 GCA_001805205.1 Nitrospirae bacterium RIFCSPLOW2_12_42_9
CTCCTTTGACCGGGAGGACAAGAAAGGGCTGCGGGATTTGTCTGTTGTGAGTGATAATCTCTCTTCTAAGTCATGGGCACAGGATTATGTAGAGATCAGGATATATGAAAAGAGTGAGGATCGCATAAAGAAGTCCCGCAGTATCATGGCTATCCCCCCTGAAGAGCCGCAGGTGCCTATAGATATTATTGGGGTGCCGGGCAGGAAATAATAGATCAAAGATAAGAGATAAAAATGATTTCAGGGAAAAATATTTATTGCAGAGAATTCCTGACATATTTACTGCTCGGTCTATTATCCTCTCTCTTTATCTTCAGCATTACATTCTTCTTCCCCAACATATTCAGGGACTGGGAACTGAAGACCTATGATTATAGGATGAAGTTCAGGGGCGGGATAGAGACATATCCTGATATAGTCCTTATTGATATAGACGACAGAAGCATAGACGCCATCGGCAGATGGCCATGGGATCGTTCGGTTCATGCGAGGATGATCAACACCCTTTCACTTTGTGAGGCCAGGACGATTGCCTATGATATCCTGTTTAATCAGCCTTCAGATAAAAACGGGGATGAACTGTTAGTGAAGGCTACAAGGGATGTAAAAAAGCTATTTTATCCTGTTGGTTTTGAGTTAACATCTCCTGAAATCAGCGGGACAAAAGGTGATAATGATCCTCATTTTGAAGATTTAAGGCCGTTCGGGTTCGGGAAATTCACAGGTGATTCTAATGGGATATTGTCTGTAAAGAGGACGATTGTACCTGTTAAAGATATATACCAGGCATCAAAGGGGTTAGGTCATATATCCTCGGCCAGGGATGATGATGGGGTCATAAGAAGGGTCCCTTTGATAGTTGAGATGGACGGTCAGATATTCCCTTCATTCGCTTTATCTGCTGTAATGGATTATCTAAATGTCTCAAAAGATGATGTTGTTATAAGGACGGGGAGAGACATAACCTTAAGAGGAGCACAGATCCATGGAGAGGATAGAAGGAGAGATATCATTATCCCGATTGATGACAAGGGGATGATGCTGATTAACTATGCCGGAACCTGGGCAAAGACATTCAGGCATTATTCATTTAAAAAGATATATGAATCTACAGATAGGAAAGAAAGTTTTCCGGATTTTAAGAATAGTATTGTGGTAGTCAGCAATACAGCATCAGGATACGACCTGAAGCCTGTTCCTGTAGATAAGAGCTATCCAGGCGGCGGAATACATGCCAGTATTATAAATACAATCTTAACCGGAAATTTTCTAACAGAGGCAGGCATGCCTGTTAAGATCATGGTAATTGTTCTATTTGGTGTAATTGGTGCATCAGGTGCTTTTTTTATAAGGTGGCAGATAAAGGTAGTCTTTCTCCTTTCTTCTATATCAGGATATATCCTCATAAATTATTACACATTTAAGACTTTTGGATTAATATTGGATGTAATCCCGCCTTCTATGGCAGTTATATTCAGCAGCATAGTCGCGTCATTTTATCAGGTTCAGGCTCAAAGGAGTTCTCTCACATCTTTAACTGGTGAGAAACAAAAGATTGAAAGGGAGTTAGAGGTCATAAATAAAAGGCTTGCAGAGAAAGAAGGCGAGATTAAAGGGATATTATCAATGATATCCGCCAGAGACCGGCAAATCTCAGACCTCAGATTGAAGGAGAGATTATGGGCAGGCATGGAGGAGAAGGAAGGTCTTGAGAGAGAAAAGATATCAATCCTGAGTAAGTTATCCCCGTTCGAGTTTGAACATATCCGGAAAGAGGCACAAAAGTTCCAAATTATAAGCAAAAACAGGACACTCATGGAGGCGTTTGATCTGGTGAAAAAGGTCGCTGAGACTGATCATACGGTATTAATCATGGGTGAGACTGGAACAGGAAAGGAGCTTTTTGCAAAGGCGATACATGCGATGAGCAAAAGATGTCCAGGACCTTTAGTTACTTTAAATGTTGCAGCAATAGTAAATACCCTTGCAGAGAGCGAACTCTTCGGGCATGTGAAAGGTGCGTTTGCAGGGGCTGATAGAAACAGGGAAGGGCTGTTCCAGAAGGCAGATAAAGGTACAATCTTCCTTGATGAGATAGGAGATCTTCACCCTGATATCCAGGCAAAACTCCTCAGGGTATTGCAGGATGGGGAGATAAGACAGGTTGGCAGTTCAAACTCCATTTATGTGGATGTAAGGGTTATAGCAGCAACAGATAAAGATCTTGAAACAGAGGTCATGGCAGGCAGGTTCAATAAGGCACTCTTCGCCAGACTGAACAGGTATCCGATTATCCTGCCGCCTTTAAGAGACAGAATCGAGGATATACATTATTTAGCAGATGAGTTAATAAAGAGGCACAGAGGGGATAAGAAGATTTCAGGCATCTCACAGGATTCAATAGGATATCTCTCCGGTTATCACTGGCCTCAGAATGTCCGTCAACTGGAGAATGTGATAATCAGGGCTATTGTGAACACCAATAATCAGGAGATCCAACTTTCCGACGTTAAATTTGCCATGGAGCAGGATAAAAGGGGAAATGTACTGCAAAATATAAGAGAGGTTTCAGAAGAACGTACGCAGAATGTGACAGAGGAAGATGATCGCAGACTGCTCGATGAATTAAGAAAGACAGGTTTCAGCATCACAGAGGCTGCCAGTGCCTTAAAGATGAGCCGCAATACCATCACCGACCACTTTAAGGGGATATGCTTTAAATATCTCGCTGAACATGACGGAAATATCAGGGATGCAGCCATTATCATTAGCGGCAATCATTATCCTGCTGATAAGTTAGAGAATAAGATCAAAAGATATTATGAGAACCTCATATCTAATATTCAGGAGTGTAAGGATATAGATTCCGCCAGGGAAAGATGCAAGGTAATATTCAAAAATATTCCAAAGAATTATTATTGCTTCATTGAAAAGCTGGTAAAGAGACATTTCGAGAATAACCGGTAGATCGTAAAATAGAATTGACCCCCCTCTCAGATAGCAATATATGCACCAATTAACCGATTGGGAAACACACTTTAAAAATAAACGGTATGATTTTATCTGCGAATACGGAGGGTTAGCTCTACAGGGGCAAGGCCGTAATGACCGAGCCGGTCAGGCAGAACAATCAGGGACACATCATATTTATCCGGAAAATCCTCACTCACTTTTACCTTAATATTCAGCGCATCTGATGGAATCTTACCGGTTTCTGAAAGAAGAGGGCTTAACAGCTCTGTAAAAATTCGCTGGATAACATCAGGAGACAAGCCATCCCCTATTTCATTGCTAATCCTGCCCGCATAATAAGATACCCTCCCTGCAAATATCTGATATGGGAGTGTGGAATGAATCGCACTCATTGATGTTAGCTTTGGGTCCGGATATCTCTCAGGGAGATGTGCAGATGGGGCTGAGAGGATGAAGGCCGTATCAGAATTATATCTGCAGGCTAATGCAATAATCCCACTATCAGCAAAATCACCAATCTGCTGTTCAGGGATAAATAGCTCCAGCGGG
>MHER01000026.1:3655-7706 GCA_001805205.1 Nitrospirae bacterium RIFCSPLOW2_12_42_9
GTGCCCAGACAGGATTCCCCCATAGGTAATCAGAATTAACAGCACCTGTCATTGATTCACGGAATTCAAACGACTTGACCCTTTCATGAGCGGGCCCATAGGAATTCCTTAATAAAAAACGGTTGAATAATAGCGTCACCCAACGGGACGGGTTACTCTTTCTGAATGATGTCCATTTTATATACTCAGGTTGTTCAAATAGTTTTTTAAGATATGGCAGATTCCCGAAATCCTTTACTGAGTCCAGCCCGAGAAATAAAGGGCCTATGGATGATATGAATGGTACCTGGAGCATATCAGCCTTCCCTGCGATATCACTCATTAATTCCATGTCCTGAAGTGACCGGTCAAATTCATATTCAGCAAGAATAACAGAAACAGGTACATCATATCGCCCCTCATGCTCGGGCCGGAAGACATGTGTATCAAAGGTCGTACCCAATGCCTCTTTAGCAACACTAAGAAGTTCAAGCTGAATCGGCTCGCGGAAATCAGCACGGTCTATAAGGAACTTTAATCCCCTCCATGCTGCCTCAAGCCGTCTGAACTCAGGGTGGTGAATAACCTCATTCACCTGTATACTTAATATCGAGTCGATATCTCTGACTATCTCTTTTGTTAATCTTTCATCTATCTGTATACCCTGTGATTTATCACTCTTGCTAAGGGACATAAAGTGTTCTAAAAGTGATGAGGCATCTCTTGAAGGAATGCCGGATTCTCCCATGCTTTTACCCGGGACCTCAACCATATCAAAAAGGGAATCGAGGGATTTATCTTTTTCCTCAGTCTTTGTGAACGGCCTTTCCAAAACCGGCCTTTTCTGCACCGGCTGAGAAGATGGGGGTGTTGACTTTGGAACAGCAGCATCCTGTATCCGTCTCAGGATATCAGAACCCTGTCTAAATTTACTCAGTTGTGTCTGAAACTGATCATAAGAGATTTTCCCCTCACCAAGCTCTGTTACTATCTGACGTACCTGCATCAATTCCCTCAATTGAGGAACCACCTCTGCAATAGAATCCGGGCGGAATGATTTGATACCATCGAGGGGAATAGTAACAGATATCTCTTTCGGGAGATTACTTAAACGGTTCGGGATAGTAAAAGATACCTTTCCGGCAATACGCTGCATCACCTGTGCAAAAGTATCCTTATCTATTGAAATCCTGCCATGCTTTGCGGAAGAGGGACCTCCTGTTGAATCCCCAGGGGTGAACTCAGAGAGGACGAGCAATTTAAGCGGCATCTTTATATGTTGTGGAAGCTCTTCACCAAAAGGCTCTATCTGCACATATTCTTCCCTGTCATCACTTTTATTCATTGAAATACCTTTCTTTATAACCACTCGTTAGATATATCCTTTACCTGATTTATAAAATATTCCTTAACCTCATCCCACACCATTCTTTTTAGCATAAGTGGTGTTGGCTCCTGCTCTGCCTCGTTAAAGTAAACAAGGCTTTTTAAGATATGCACTTTATTATATTCAATCCCTTTGTACTTCTGATCGAAAAACTCTAACATTTCACGCAATGAAATTATTTCATTACATATAAAATATAAATCTATAAAATCTTTGCAGGAACCCCGGCTCGAAATAGCATCAATCTTCATGCATCCAATATCAACAGGATCCGCAATAGAGATTCCTGAAAAATTATGAAGGTCTTTTATTAAAGGATAAGGATAATTAAAGAAGCTGATTTTGATCCCATTAAAAAGTCCGTGTAATGTCCCTGATGACATACTATCAACAGCAAAATGTCCAAAAGAGGCGACCTTAGTGGCAATGTAGGAAGGGTCAATATCCCGTAATGAAAAAAAATCTAAATCAACTGATCTGCGATGCCCTAATTGCAGGGCTAATCCTGTGCCACCGGCCATATAGAAATCTTCAAGAATCTTTGATCTGCTTAATGTTTCCAGATGGAGCGGTACGTGTTCCGGAAGGACTTCGACAAACATAAAATCTCCTCCACAGGAATTTCAAATACATATGCCCAGAAATTAGCGCTCCGCGCTGACAATCTGCGGCTGTTTATTATAACATTATATATCTCTCTTTTAGAATATTGATGCAATACCCATTTATTTGCCCTCTCATTACCATACTCCAACAGCCGTTCAATAATAAAAGTTGCATTCCGGGTTAAGGACAAGGTCTTAATATCTATATCCCAGAAATAACGATGGCACTCAAGAGGTAAATCATCTGTTTTCATAATTTATTACATTATAGGAGTTTTATACTATGCTATCAATCCTTTTCTGTAGAATTTTAGGAAAACAGGAACTTCGCTCTATATTTATTAGGTAAAATGAAATTGGGTATTGTCCCTATTTTCTATATTGAACTTCATTTGTTTAGATGGGTCCTCGGCATTCTGATGATGATAGGAAAAGCTGCCTCTGCCAGGGGGTCTAAAAGGATTCTGACTCCGTGATCAGATATTATCTTATGTGCAATGTTCAGAAACAGACCGAGGCTCCAGGGCTTGCCATGCAATTCCGTGTCATAGAGTTCACAGAGGCGTCTCTCTTTGATGATATCTCCGATTATAATCTCCAGGTCGTTGTTATGGTCGAGGATGACGATTTTTATAGATGCCCCTTGTAGAATAGTAAAGCTTATTTCTTTAAATATCATTGAAAGGGCCTTTTTAAAGAGCCCGGAATCAAGCGGAATCATAATCCTCGATGTATTTACAGAAAGGGTTGGGGTACATCCTTTTTCCTGCCATTCCGGTTTATGACTTTCTATTTCCCCTTCAACGAGACGATCAATCCTTTCAAGTTTAACTTCCGGCTGAGGAATCCTGATAAAATCATCCACCTCTTTCAGTACGGCCTCTACCCTCTCCACCGAAGAGATAACAGCCTGGAATTTCTCTCTGTTTGGACTTCCTGATTCAGAGTGGGCTATCCTCCTCACCAGTCCACCGATTATCACAAGGGGATTTCTGATTTCGTGGGCCATTGCCTGGGCAAGATGGACATATGCAGCCTTTCTCTCCATATCAATCAACCTGGCCTCTGTATCCCTCAAGGTCTTCATCGCATCATTGTAATGATGTTTAAGCTCAGACCAGAGACGCGAGTTTTCAATTAACGGCCCGAGGATAGCAGCAATACTCCTCAAAAACTTAAGATCATCTTCTTTATAAAATCCAGGAATATTCCGGTCTAAATAAATCAGACCATATATTTCGTTATGGTATATTAAAGGGACACATAAAGCTGACCTGATCTTTAATGCCATGATACTCTCCCGCTCCTTTAAGGAATCATCACTGAGGGCATCTTCTAATAGCAAAGACTCACAATTCTGGAATAGTCTGTTGACAATACCGCTGCTTATGGGAGCAGAATCTGATGGTGGATCCATGAGTATAGGTCTGAGTGAACCATCCTCCTGGAATAATGCAAGGTAGCTCCGGTCCTGACTGAAGACCTCCTTGAACTTTGAGAAAACCTTTTCTCCAAAGGTTGTTATCTCTGTATTCCCTGATAATTCAGCCGTTATTTCATAAATAAATTTCAGCCTCTTATAATCTAAATCCCATTCTGTCTCAGGGGTAAGTGTATGAGTTATGATGGTTTCCTCCGAAAGATTCTCTCCAATCTTTAATACCAGGAGTCTTGTCTGGCCTAATAATATGGAATCTCCGGATTTAAGCAGGGACTTTCCTTCTATTCTACTCTCATTTACCAAAACCCCATTCCTACTCCCGAGGTCTTCAATCCATATCTGGTTATCATAATCCTTAATCAAGGCATGTTTATGTGAAATAGAATGGTCTGATAATATCAGATTGGCTTCATTACTCCGGCCAATAATGCAGGGTAGGCTAATCCTGTAATTTCCCCGGGAGATCAAATCCTGGAGAATGATATTTTTACTCATAATTATAAGTCTTAAGTGGTTCTCCTTCCATTATATCACCGGCCATAGAGACAAATGCACCGGACAGAAAATTCAGGCTACGTACATGCAATCGCCTGCTGATGGCAAGCATCCGGTCTTTTATAATTTCAGAAGGATCAATGC
>MHER01000027.1 GCA_001805205.1 Nitrospirae bacterium RIFCSPLOW2_12_42_9
TTCAATCCTTGTTTTAATGGAACTCTCATCACAACCCCTATTTTCCCAGCAAATCCTTTATCTACGCTCTCTTCTGGCATTTTTACTCCGCTCCCTTTCCTAAATTTAACCATCATAATTTCTAATAAAAAAGCTATTCTCCTCCTTTCTTTACATAGTCTGCTTACCTGAAAACCTTTTTATCTGAACCACTTATCAATCACCTAAATTCATACGCAAATATTTTTGTAACAACAGTCTATGCATTTGTTGGGCCAACGGGTCTTTCTGGGATAGTATCCTCGTAAAATAACCCGCAATATCTCATCCACAACAGCCTTAGCATACTCAAAATCCTCTGGCTTGTAAATAATCTCTTTTACAGTTGCCCCATCCCTTGCATAACATATGTACCCTTTTACAACAGGCTTATGGTACGTTTCCTTTATGAGCATAGCATACAGGACTGACTGCACTTTATGTGTCTCAAAGAAGTAATCCCTGAATTCTGTATATTTATAATCGAGAGGCGCCATGCTTCCATCAGGAAGTGTAAGGACTTCGTCAATTATCCCTCTCACCCTTACAATAGGTGATGCTACATAGACAGAGAACTCCTTATCCACACATCCTATCTTTTTACGCAAATACTCCCTGTTCTCTTTCTCCCGTCTCTCATGTAATTCTCTGCCCTTCAGTACCTTGTATCTTAACTCTTCATGCTGAGGGATGTTCAAACAATTCATGAAATAAGTAAAACGGGGACAATAAATATGTTCTATAACCTCCGAAGGGGTTATCATTATTGTGGACTCTGTATCCATAAATACCACTTATGTTCTATATTACTACTCCATGTCAGGCTCCTGGCTTAAAAAAACTTGTTTAACAACTCAGCAGAAACCAGTTTCTTATCAAATGCCTGTCCCAATAATCTTACCTTTTTGAAATCATCTTCACACATGGGGAATATATATACGGAATCCTCTTCACCGTTAATTATATCCTCACACATCATCTTTAGCTCATCTATCTGATTTCTGTTAAGAGTGCCAAGAAATGCAGACTTCTGTACCCTGTACAGTCCCTTATTCTTACATGCCTTTGCGATTCTTCCGCGTGTTTTATCATCTACAATGTCATATATGATCCAAACTAAATTCTCATTTGCCAATCTCTGCCTCCTTTATCAGACCATTTGCTATCTTATGACATTCAAACTGGATTACATCTCCTCTCTTGATATTCCTTCCGTTATAGCGTATGGATTCATCAAGAAATTTGGTAAATGCCTCTATCAACATGGCCTTCCCTTCTTTGTTCAAGGTAAATCCATTTTTAAGTTCATCGAAGAGCTCCTGCTTTACCTTCCTTCCTGCAAAAAGGTTTACCACTGTTTCATCTGCCCATATACGAAAATTTTCGATCAGGTCAAATACGAGAGATTTCTTATTATAATTGTCAGTATGAATAATCCCAACATACGGGTCGAGTCCGGCAATTATGCATGCCTTCTCCACCCTCGAATAGAGGACCCCATATGCATAATTTAACAATGCATTGAATTCATCCCTGGCCGGATTCAGGCTGCGGCCTTCAAACTGGTATCTATCGGGCATGAGAAAGCTCAGGCACTCAAAATATATCCTGCCGCCGCTGCCTTCTATCCCCATTATCGTCCCACGCCTCTCTTCGATAGTCCCTGTGAGGGTATCAAGGGTCTGCCGGCAGTTTTCCAATTTCCCGATATAAGACGTGATTTCAGCAGACTTCTGTGTTCGTGTATTCCTCAGTCTTTTAAGCAGTTCGACCTGGTTATCAAACTTCCTTGCCACCCACGACAGAGCCAGCCTTAACCCCTCTTCCATCCCGGCAATCTCCAACTGCCGCCTCCGGATGAGGGTCGTGCTCCCCAGCTTGCTGTGCCAAACCCGGCCAAAGGGGTCACCGAATTCATCGAGAAAAATGATATCGATATTGTGATCCATCGCCAGCTTAATCGCATCAGTCGTGATATAAGCCGCTGTCGTAATCATAATCGATGAGACCTTCTTAACCGATACTTCAAATACCTCATCACCCTTCTTTATCTTGAAACAATCTCCATTCTTCTGAAGATAAGAACCGTAGGTATTGATAACTAATTGCATAGAAGTACTTTATAATTAGGATTTTTCACTGAGTCGTCTCAGCATGGCGTCCCATATTTCGGTGAGACCCAAACGCCGGGCCCACTCAGAAATATACTCTTTATCCACCTCGTTGCCGCTAACCTTGAGAATCCCGGCAATATCACGAAGATGCTTCTCAGAACCGCCTTCCTGGTAAAACTCCATTTTCTTTATGATCACATCCTCAGGGGCTGAGAAATTTGCCTGATAGGATTCTGCGGGGTAAATCCTTCGTAACCGTTTGAACCTGCTGCTGTCAAATGGTGTATCTCGCTTTATTATTATATCCACCTTGAGGCCTGATGCAGGATGAATGATATTGAACTGCCCCTGATGTTTGATAGCATCTCTGATCATGTCTTCACTAATATAAAACTCATCTAAGGAGAAGGCCGACAGCAATCCTGCAATGTGTTTTTCTTCTATTGCTGCAATGATATCGATATCGTTCGTCAGTCGTGGTTCTCCGTACGCCATGGATGCTACAGACCCCGTTACAAGGTATGGGATACTGAGATGTTCAAGGATTCCTGCAACTTTCTGCAAGAGTTCAAACAGCTCCATGCGAAAGCCTCCGCACTACTTCTTGCCTGAGTTTTTCATCATCCCATTCAGGATGATTTTTCTTTAAATGGATCATCAACATATCACGCGCGGAGGCCCATAGATTAAAACCTATCCGGATTCTTTCAGCCGGTGTCTTTCGACGCAGCACCTCTGCCATGGAATCATCCACCACTTCTATTTGTCCTGAGTCTAACCTTAAAGTGTTCTTCATCTCCATCTCCTGAACATACACCTCATGATCTTTTGGTTATCACAATTTGTGATTTCCATCACTCTCTTCAGCGTCCCGAACCCCCTCGACACCGACTTCCCGATGCCACAGTAGTCGGGGATTTCAGAAACTATTCACCTTCATATTTTTCTGGTAAAGGCAAAGAATGCAATTTTTCTTTGAGCAGCTTACTGTCTATAATCTTCGTTTTATATGTAGCAACCCTCATCGGTGACATGGCTTTACCTATAGCTATGCGCACCACCTCTTCATCCTTTGATTTGCAAAGGATTAACCCCACAGATGGATTTTCTTCCTCTAATTTCAACTTCTCATCAAGGGCAGATAAATAAAACTGCATCTTGCCGACATATTCAGGCTTAAATTTACCAATCTTCAACTCTACAGCCACAACACACCTCAAAAGTCTGTGATAAAATAACAAATCTACCTTGTAATCTTCATTTCCAATGGTTATTTTGTATTCATCCCCCATGAAGGAAAAATATTTTCCAAATTCAAGAAAGAATTGTTTTAGATTTGCCACGATAGCCTTGCGCAGATCTTTCTCTGTAAAATTATCTTTCAATCCAAGAAAGTCAAAGACATACTCATCTTTAAGATGGGCAAGGGTATTCTTTTCCTTCGAATGAGGCACTAATTTATCTGTCTTTCTGGAAAGCATGAACCGTTCATAGAGTGATGAGTTTATTTGCCTTTCAAGTTCACGGCGGGACCATCTCTCATTAATACAGGTCTTGAGATAAAATTCTCTTTCTTCTATAGATTGGGTTTGATGAAGAATAATGACATTATGCGTCCATGTTAATTCTCTCACCAGTGGTGAGAGTTTTTCATTACCTTTATAACTCTCATACATCTGCTTCATTCTCCATAAATTCTGCACAGAAAAACCCTTCATATCAGGAAACACTCTTTGTAAATCTTTTGCCAGAGTCTCAACAACACCTTCGCCCCATTTAGACACTTCTACCTTTTCATAAATATTCCTTCCTATCAGGAGATATAACTCTACCAACTGCCTGTTAATAGTCTGATAAGCCTTCTGCCTTGCAGATATAATTTCGTTCTTTAATTTGGCAAAGAAATTCTTGTAATCGTCTTTTACTATTTTATTCATTCTTACTATTTCGCTCCATAATTCACTTACGCTTCTCACCCGCACTAAATTTTACTACCGTCCCGAATCCCCTCGACACCGACTTCCCGATGCCCCAATAGTCGGGGATTTCAAAGTTGACCGAGAAAGTGCCGAGAAAGCCAAGCATGGGAGTGCCTTTGAGGAAACAATCTGTTTCTTTAAGATTTAAAGATTCTATTTTTATTTGTTCTGTAACAACGTAACCAAGACTTTTAGACAAACTCAATATATTACCTTTTAAAATTGTATTCAGGATTTTTTCTTTTTTATCCTTTATCCCTGATTTCAGGTACTCTTGATAATTTTGTTCATTAAGGGCAAGCCATGGTTTTATGAACTTGTAATTTATATATAAAGTGTTAACGCCAAATTGAACATCTCCGGAGGTAAGCTGTTTATGGATGATTTTGTAATCGATACCTTTCAAAGTAATATTTTCAATTTCATGCTTTAGAAGTTGGACCAACGGGACCCCCTCCTCAATACCGACAATATAACCTTCGTTTTCTAAGACTCGATACTGAACCCTCGGATAGAGGTATAAAAGACTTCCATCCTTCTTATGATTATGTAAAATATCGTATTGAGGAAGTTGATTGGCAATATACCCTCGCAGACTGTTGCCATGTCCGGCTAAAGGAGGATCTGTTCTAAATCGTAAGATTGCCTGTTCAATTACCATGGGTCACTGCGTGGAGAATGTCTCTTCCTTTTAAAATCCGTGCCATTGATATGTTGCTGATAAAATCAGGCTGAGATTTAAGCAACTGCAAAAAACCACTTTTGGAATATACACTAAGATCGATTCCTTTATGTGAGTAGCGTGCTAAAATATCACCCCTGCTTATTTTGTCACGGGTAACAGCGAGGAGGTCTATGTCACTTAATCTATCGCCTTTGCCCCTTGAGGATGATCCATAATGCACAAGAATTAACACTGATTTATCCTTTGCTAATCGCTTGATAAGCACCTGTGGTGCAAGTTCACTCCCTGTGTCTTTTATAAGGGTATGTTCTATCTTATTGCATACCGCAAAGAATAGCTGTGCTGACATTGCAGGAATTACATAATACTTATTAGGCCTGCTGGTATCTTTCCTCAATAAGTTATGAGCCACTAACTTGTTCAATATCTTTATTGTGGACATTTTAGATAGCCCCGTAGATTCGAGAAGGGCAGGTATGGTGTGTCCACCTTTACTTTGATGCAACCTGCTCCCTATCTTAATAGCCGTTGATAGCTGCAACAGGCCTTTATTATCCGCATCGTTCCTAGTAATAAAGAGCAGCTTCTCAAGCAAAAGGTTTAATTTTTTCGTTGGATCGATTACCCAAGACCGCACCCTTTTCTCCGGATGTTTAACCAGGCCAAGCCTGCAGAGTATTCTCATTGCATGGGAAGCATTTGATAGTGATCTTCCCGCTGCCTCAGAAAGCTCTCTGCTGGTCTTTTCTCCTTCAAAGATAAGGAGAAAAAGGTACTTAAGAGCATACAAGTTCATGGTATAATTATATTCAAAAAAAGCATTATTTTGCAAATAAATTTACTTTGCTTTTAAGAAAAGCTTTTTGCCAGATATGGATACTTTATATGCTTCACTGCTTTTCTCGACAAGCCCACTCATTTCGAGCAAAGCCATATTGAGAGAGATGCACCACTCTGAAGAGTTATCTATTTCAGAGAGAAGCATATCCATACTCATTGGTGTACGTTCAAGAATGGTCAGTATTCTGTAAAAGATCAGCGACTTATCAAGGGGTTCTAAACCGTTAACCTTTCTTTCGATACGCCTTCTGTATTCTTTTGCTGTTTCTGCTTCAACCTTGAAGGTTTTGCCATCGAGGTTTGAGCGTTCCACTATTTTTTTGAACCTTTGACCATAGACTTCATCCTCATCCCAATCAGAATCACAATATAATGCTCGATGAACCTCCTCCAGAACCTTTTGACTTGCCGCTTTCCGTATCTCCTTTGATCTTTTTCTCGCAGTCATTGATAATCACCTCAACCTTTTCAACCACTCCAAGTAGTTTATGTTGTTCGATATGAATACTTTCACCTTTCGATGCCATCCGAATATTTTCAATCCCTTCCGTTTCTTCTTTAAGTGCAGCATCAAGCCGTTCTTCTCCGCTAATGCCCATTAAGAAATGCCTTATAGAAAGCACTGTTCTCAGCATATGAAGGATTAAATAGGCACGATCCTTTAAGGGCAATGTAATATCTCTCGCCTTCGATAATCCAGGCTTCAAATTCTCCAACCTTTGGAGCAATTCACCACTGTCATATTCTGTTTTACGGGCTGGTACGGCTATAAATTCTCTTCTCCCCAGATGCCTTATCTCCCAGGCATCTTCAACAAGAGCGCTCTCAACGATAGGATAAGGGAACATGCCTATCATTACACCCCGCTTGACCTTTGAAATCAGAGGGTCAACCGGGTGGTTCACATACTGGTTTGACTCTATTCCAAAGATTTTTTCAGCACTCCCAATGGTTAGTTCAGCCTTGCCCCGGAAACTGCCCATGCGTATGCAAGAAGGAATTCTCTCTACAATATCCGGATCAGCATGGAGATATCCCTTAAACTCTGTCTCTGGTGGTATTGAAAATATTCTGTAGGCTTTTAAGACCTCATTTCTCCCAATATTTTTACCATTTATTTTTGCCTGTCCAAAACCTGGCTGGATCAAATAATCCATATCACCCTTCGCCGTTTCCACCATATAATCTATACTCCGTACGGTTGCTGCGGGGGTAAAATAGAAATCAGGCTCGATCCACGAATGTTGATAGCGAGGGATATTTCTACCCCCTGTTTTACCGCTGATAATATAGCTCTGGTCTTCTCTTATCCTGCCCATGCTCCATGCCACTGCATGATTGAGAGCCGTAGCATGTAAATATGCGGGGGTAAAGGCTCCAGAGAGGGCCTCTTGGGAATAGAACAACGGATCAATAAGCTTGATGGTGTACGGGTATATCTCCATCTATTCCTCTCCTGTCTCTACCCCTTCCTCTTTTGACTTTGGTTTCTTTTCCTTCTTCGGTTGCCGCCGTGCGATGAGATCACCTAAAACCGTTGGTATTTGGTTGTTGAGGATTGTATATGCATTTTGCACATCGGGAAGACTATTAATAAAAGAATCAACATCTACTTGTTGGATAGTTTGCTGTACATTCTGGAGCTGGAGCATGTTATAAACACTTATATCTTCCCTGTCAGATAACTTATAGTTTATAATTTGGGTCTCAACCCTCCCCCACTCAACGCTTCTTGCCCCGATTCTCGTCAGTCTTTTTATATTGTCTGCAATAATTGCTGCCATCACCGTTGTCGGGTCCTTTATAGTAACCACACCTTTAAAAACAGTTTCCTTAGGAACGGTGAGAATGGTCATTAAGGCCTGACCAGTCATAAGGTCTTTCTCCCCTACTGCATTTTGGGTGTAGTTCTGAATCCCTTCAACCTTTTCTGTTGAGATGAAGGTCTCTCCAAGGACACGGGAGAGAATGTTATACTGAACGTTGCTGGAACTCGTTTCACCAGTTCCTCCAAAGAGCAGGCAAGACGGGCAATTAAGACAGAGGTCATCTTTAAGGGCGCAATCAGGCTGAATACCGAAACCTCTTTGTTT
>MHER01000028.1 GCA_001805205.1 Nitrospirae bacterium RIFCSPLOW2_12_42_9
CCACTCTGTAATATTATTAATTATCCAACAGTCATTGGCCATTTAACCCTCTTTAATAATCCCTATATCTTCGTACATAAACACTTATAACACAGTGTACATCGTTTTTCCTTGTCTAAAAAATCTATTTGATTCAGTACAACCGGGAAAAATCCAACAAATAAAAATACGAAGAGTATTTCTAAAGGAAATAGTAATATCCTTGTAATCAGACTCCTCTGCCAAAATAACACCTTTGAAAGGAAGATCAACCTGTTTGCAAGATATTTAAAGTATCCCCCCATCGGTTTGATAAATTCGATTTTAAAGCCTGCTTCATTAAATAAATATTTTAAGCCGTATGATGTAAACCTGAAATAATCGTGTGGTGACTGATGTTCATACCAACCTTGCGGAACCGTAAGAATAAGGTGACCACCAGGTTTTAAAACTCTATAAAATTCTTTTATGGTCTTTGCCGGCTCATTAATATGCTCAAGAACGTTATTATTAAGAATCATGTCTATAGTATTTGACTTGAAAGGGAGATTGGTAATATCAGCACCAACATCAAGATTATTGTAATCCCAGTCGCTATCTCCTTTGAAGAAATCCAGGCCGATATATATTTTGCCAGGGAAATACACCTTGTATCTGCATTCTCCAGCCCCTGCATCCAAAACAATCCCCTTAGTCTTAACTAAGAAACTCGCTTCTTTAATAAGCCTTTCTTCTTCAATAGATAGCGGATCTATCAAATTACGTATCGGAGTTGGAAATTTACGGAGAAACCGATCAAATCGCATATGTTCTTTTATTTGACGGCAAAACTGTATAAACTATATCTTTAACCCTCTTACCAATTATATCTAATAACATTATCTATATGTTTCCACTTGCAGAATGAAAGCTTTTCTTATTTATAAGCTGAATCATGATCTAGTTGGAGTGATAGGAATCTCATAAACTGTGCTTCCCTGAAAACCAAGGCACGAAATCTCTGACTTATGCGTATTGTATATAGCCGCTGCCCGCCCGGATTACTCATTGATTGAACTACCCCCCAGCGTAAACCTTTATCTTTATATATATCTGCCCATGTAAGCTTTTTAATCTTCTTCAAGGTCTCCAGTATTCGAAAGGCATCTTCTTTCTGAAGGTTAAACAAATCTTCCTGAAATACGGGATTGTTTAAATCCAAAAGGACATTATTTAATTTTACCACTTAATTCACTCAAATCGGTTTCTGAGGGCCTGTTTTCTTCTGCCCACTTTATCGCCCTGTCTATCCTCGACTTTGCCGGCTCCTCATGCAGCCACATTTCACTGTCTGGAATAATACTGGCTGTTTTGATAAGCCACACCCCTTCTTCAATCTCCTCTACAATAACATGCCTCCCTGCATATTCCTTTCCAAGGGATATCTGACCGCTTGCGCCTATGGTTTTAATCTGAGTCTGCATTTTTATGCCCTCCTAAATTCATATTGCATGATAGCATTATATCGGGATTATGTCAAATTACCCCTCTGTAAGATCTCTAATACCTTTTTACCTATTGCCTCTGAAGAGAAGTTATTCACAAAATATTCTCTCCCATTCCGGGCAATCTTATCTCTTAGTACAGCATCATTCTTGAGAATTAATATAGCCTTTGCAAGATCGTCTGCATCACCAGGCCTGCATAGGATTGCATTATCTTTATGTGATAAGACCCCTTCTGTGGCCTCGTTCCTGGCAGTAATAAGCGGTTTCCCTATATCGAGGCAATTATAAACCTTGCATGGGATAACCCTCAATGCCTTATCTGTCTGGCCAAAGATCCCAAGACAGATATCACTCTTCTGTATGTAACGCACCAGCTCAGCCTCTTCCACGAACCTTTCTATGAAATTTATATTCTTCAGTCCTATATCCGATGCAAGCCGTTTCATCTCCGGTAATAACTGGCCTTTACCAATCATGGTAAAGATAATATCCTTCTCATCCTGAAGTATCTTTGCTGCCCTGATGATTACATCCACACCATGAAGCGGGATATAAGAGCCGAAATAGAGGACTTCAAGTTGATCTTTCTCCTTAATACTTTTTCCACCCGTCCCCGCACTTGTCTTATTAGAATAGCTACCGGTCAATGCTGACCCAACAGGTACGGCATGAAACTTCTCAGAAGGGAGCTTAAATTCCCTCACAAAATAATTTATATGGGCCTGAGTATCCAACATAACCGCATCTGCCATTCTGCATGACCATGTATCAATCATCCTGAGTAATTTAGCCTTTAACGAGCCAGCCTGCACTATCTTCCTGTCAATCACAGCAGTATCATAGAGCGAGAGAAAGGCGTCAAATATGATCGGCCTATGCCTGAGGATATTTAAGAATTTTGCCGGAAATATATCTATATGGCCGGCATATCCAACGATCATGGCATCATAAGGGCCAATCTTCATAAACTTTTTTATAAGACTTAAATATACTCTCGGAAGTCTTAAAGTGGTCTTTATATACCCCGCCTTTACCCCTTCAAGTTTTTCAGATGTATCTTTCCAGAAGTCCTCATGACATTCTGTTACCTCTACACCATTCCTCCGTAATCCCTCGATAATCACCCTGTTCCTCGGATAACCCTCCTCCATAGTATAAGTGCCAAAATAACAGACACGAACAACATCATTTTGTAATAAGGACACATCGCTCCTCATTGGAAGTACAATATCTTAATGGTACAGACCTCTTAAATCATTAATCCTGATCTTTATCAGGTCAAGAAACATATATGTGGAATCTAAAACAGGATTTACCTTGCTGGATGGATTATTCATCCACTGCACGGGTACCTCTTTAATCCTATATCCATGTTTTAAGGCTATCCATAGTAACTCAACATCAAAACTGAATTGACTAATAGTTTGTCTGCGAAAAATTTCTTGTATGACCTCCCTCTTGAAACACTTAAACCCGCACTGTGTATCCTTTATGCCTTTGACAGCAATCAATTGCACCAACAAGTTAAAAATTTTCCCCATTCTTTCACGATACCATGATTGATGGATCTGAATATCTGACTCTTTTAATCCTCTTGAACCTATAGCAATATCATATCCCCTTCTGAGCCACTCCATGAGTTTTTCAACCTCTTCAATTGGGGTGGACAAATCTGCATCGGAAAAGAGGACATACCGGCCTTTTGAAATCAGCATACCCTTTCTAATACTAAATCCTTTACCACAATTTACTTTACTTGCGGCCATATGCACCTGTTCATATTTATCAGAAAATTCTTTAATAAACTGAGATGTCCTGTCAGAGCTTCCATCATTCACAACGATAATCTCACTGGGATAAGAACGGGAATCGAGGTATGATATAATCTTGTCCAGCGTTTTCCCTATTCGTCTCTCTTCATTGTATGCCGGTATTACAATTGAAAGATATATAGATGCCTCTGAATCAGGTTTCTTATCTGCGACCATGTTGGATGCCATATTGTTCAAGGCTCATGTCATCAGGGTGATTTTCAAGATGCATCTCAAATTCTTTTATTGCATAATCACGAAAACCATATTTAAAATACAGGGTACCAAAGGTCTTGTGTAGTTTTCCCTTTGTGGCAAACCTGCAGGCAGGTTCTACAAACCACTGCCTGAACACTATCCGTTCCGGCATATTCAGCATGTCTTTAAACTCCTTCTCTGCCAGTTGGGGCATTCTATCTTTTAAATAATTCTCAGCTATTTTTAATCCGGCTTGTCCTCTCATATTTTGAAGATAATAAAGAGACTGGCATGTCATCTCTATGACTTGATCCGCATAAGGATAATTATATGATACATTGAGTATCACTCTTTCCTGAAAATCAAGGATTTGCATAAACTGTGAGATGTCAGAATATGATTTTATACGTCCAAGATAATTTTTATCCATCGTCTTAAAGACATCAATCAGATCTTCAAAGGTCTCAATTGTATAAAGGAGTCCTTTATATGAGATAAAATAATCATTTAAAATATCCATTGATAAATCTATATTCCGGGCTCCTGATAAAATAAGATCACGGTAACCAGATTGTGCCGCCTGACTATCCGGGTACTTCTTATTTACATCAAGCAGTATATCTCTGGCCTGAGCATAATCCCCTCTTTTCAGCAATTCTCTACCATCTTTTAACAAATGGCCTGCATGACTATTGTATGCATAATTCAGCCCGAATAGAGTAAGGACGATGGAGCCAATCACTCCGGAAAAACCCATCTTAAAGCCCCTTACGAGTTTCTGCTGTCTGTTATTTTTATAAGAATTGACCGGATCAAAAAGGGGTTTGAATTTATCCGATAGGTAATAAAACCCAAAAGCCCCGAACATTATTGTAAGCGGCAGCATTGGCATTGCATACCTGATCTTTCCATAAAAAAAGATGTACATTATACAATAATAGGTAATCAAGAACAGTGGTAGCAGCCTCTCCCTCCAGAATCCCTTTTCGATAAATATTGAGGCAAAAATACCCAGCAAGGATATTAAAGTAAAATAGACCTTAAGATTGAAGGCATAGGGACTGCCGTTGTGGATATATACGGCATCAAAGGGAACATATACTTTTCGACCCCAGAATAGACCCAGTAACTGCGAGGGGGCGCCTTTTATAAAGGCTATGGAAAACTTAACAGGATTGGTTATTATATTCTTTAACATCTTTCCATATGAATCACCATAAATCCCAGCTTCTTTTAACTGCGGGTTTATAAGGGTTTGTTCAACCTGTTTATATTCTGTGAGTAAGATAAATCTCTGATGGTTTATATTATTCCGGTAGGTAATAGGGGCTATTATTATAAGGACCATTATTATAAGAAGAACCCAGGATGCTACGATGAACCAGACCTTGTGTCTGTAGGTCAAAAACATCCAGACTAAAATGACAAGAGGAAATGCAAGGATGACAGGTTTGATGATGACAGAGAGTCCTATCAGGATTCCAGTAGAAATAAAGAACCATTTATTATCTGAGTTGCGCGCCTTAAGAAGTAACCATAAGGATAAAAGGGTGAGGGGTGTATAAATAGATTCAGTCGCTATAACAGTGGAGTAGAAGATAATACTGCTATTAATGGACACCAATATTGCTGAAAGTCTTGCAACTTTAACATTAAATATCTCCTTAGATATTGCATAGATTAAAAAAGGTAAGGATGAACCAATAAAGGATTGGAGAACCATTAATAACAGGTGATTTTTCCCAAATATCTTATAAAATGTCCCCAAATACATCCAATACCCCGGGGGAAAAAACAGGTCTTTAACATTCTCACCGGAGGCAAGTCTCCATCCAAGATCGGAATAGTAAGGACTGTCATCCGCCCCGATTCCATTCTGATTTGACAATGAAAAGACAATCCTGATCAAAAGGGTAAATAGCCCTACGGTCCCCAGGAAAATCTTCTCATTCTGAAGGGCCTTATAGATCGGTCTGATAAAAGATTTTACCAGGCTGAATTTTTGTTCCCATTGGGCTATAATCAGATCATAAAAAAGTATGCCTATGACCAAAAATAAAATCATCCTGTAAAATCTAAGCTGAACAAAGGAATAGCCGGTAAGAATCACAACAGGAAGAAAAAATATTATCCAGTAAGGAATCAGAGAATCCTCTTTTTCATATTTAATATAATCTATGGCAGAAAAAATGACAGAACGGCTTATGAAAATATTTATTGTAAACAAGACAAATACATAAATCACAAGGGTAATATAAATAAAAACAGGGTCATAATATGTGCTGAAACTCAGGCTCCAATCCTTGTTCTGGGCAGCAAGGTCAAAAAGGGATAGGGTGATATGAACATAGATACCCATTAGGATGGCAAAGAAAATAGATCTTTTAAGATCTAACCTCAGGATATACTTCATCAGGATTGTATAGGCCGTTACCATAGACCAATACCCTGAAAAGATCATGGCATATCTCAAGAATTGGTCAGGGTTAAGGGCTCCCAGCCCATAAAAAATTCTATCTATTGAATAAATCCTGATAACACCATGAGGGGTCTTATAGTAAAGACTAATAGCGATAATAATAAATATAAAAGATGCTGCTAAGGAGTAGAAAAATGTAAATAGTCTATTTGACGAAGTGCTATTCATTTTTTTATCAGGTTGTATTTAAATATGCACCATATGGCCCTGATACCATCCTTCCACCCTATCTTCTTCCCCTCCGAATAGTCACGACCGCTGTACGATATCCCTATCTCATAGATATGATATCTCTTTTTGGCTATCTTTGCGGTAATCTCCGGTTCAAAACCGAACCGGTTTTCCTCAATGGTAATAGAGTGGATCACATCAGCCTTGAAGACCTTGTAGCATGTCTCGATATCCGTAAGATTAAGGTTGGTAAACATATTAGAGAGAAATGTAATGAATGAATTCCCCAGATAATGCCAGAAAAATAAGACACGACGTTCCTCTGTTGTTACAAAGCGGGAGCCATATACGACATCTGCCCTCCCATCCAGGATAGGCTTGATTAACCTGTGGTACTCCTGTGGGTTATATTCTAAATCTGCATCCTGAATGATGACTATATCACCGGAGGCATGTTTAAAACCAGTTCTCAATGCTGCGCCTTTTCCCATATTCTTCTCGTGGCAGAAAACCCTGATGCCAGGGTTTCTTTCTAAAGCCTTCAGGATATCGCGGGTCCCGTCCGTCGAGCAATCATCTACAATGATAATCTCCTTTTCCAAATCTACATCCTCAATCTTTTTGATGATCTCCCTTATTGTCCTAGCCTCATTGAAGACAGGCATTACCACAGATATCTTCATGACGATCTATCCCGCCTCTGAAGTTCTGTCTGCAGAATCGCCACCTGCTGGGCGATGTTTTTTACCTGGTCATGGAGGCTTGAGATCTTTGTGGAGTAATAGAGGCTGATGATCATAAGAAATAGCACCCCAAAGAGGAAAAGGGTCGAAGTGGGAAGAACGGCCCCGATAAGACGGGTTAGAAATAGCAGCATATCGTACCAGGCTGCCAGCAGGATAATTACCGCCCCTGTAAGGAGCCACAACCAGGAGAGATCTTCCCGCAATTTTTTCCTCCTGACAAGATCAATGATTATGATAAACAGGGCAATACTAAAACTAATGGCGAATATCCTTTGTTGGAGCGTCATAGGGTATATCCTCCTTTTTAATGATCCTTTTTTCAAATTTGTCTTTTCTGAGTAACGTTACGAACATTGATAAAAACATCTTAAAGATATAATAGACGGGCTTTAAACCACTATGCATCGATTTCCTACCCGGACTTGGATGCATCAGAACAGGTACCTCCTTTATACGGAGGCCCGCACGATGAAGCATGATAATCGTATCCGCATCAGGATAGTCCACAGGGTAGTAAGGGCTTGCGTAAAACCGGACCGCGTCCCTGTTCAGTGCCTGGAAACCCGAGGTTGGGTCTGTTATCTTTTGATGGATTATAAAGGAGACAATCCTTCGAAATAAGGTAATCCCCACCCTGCGCGGGAAGGGTGCCTTATAATTACTGTCCGGGGATAGAAAACGCGATCCTATCACCACGTCTGCATCCTCTTTTTTAATCTCTTCAAGGAGGAGATTAATCGAATCAGGGTCA
>MHER01000029.1 GCA_001805205.1 Nitrospirae bacterium RIFCSPLOW2_12_42_9
AGGTTCTTGCAAAAGTCTTTGCGAAACCCGTTTAAACCTTCCCTGCATATAGTTTCGCAATTTAAAAATCACCTATTGTGCAAACTGAGACGTTAATTTACTTCTTTTTGCTCATCCACACATTTCCCGGGCGTACTCCTCCATCCACCTTAGAAAATATTCCTGTTTCTATCATACTGCTACGTCATCAGCTTTAGTAATTGGTCAGCAAATAAAGCTATAACGCCAAACATAAGATGCATACGAACTTTTTTTGCACCCCTTACCATTACTGACCGGCCGCCAAACTCGTCCTTCAACCTCGCATTAAATCTCTCTGCAACTGTCCTCTCATTGTATCTCAATGCCTCAGCCGGTGACATCGGCACCGACTCTCCACGCCGAGGATTACGATCTATTATCGGCACATGACCTAATGCCTTACTTACCTCATAGATGGGCTTTGCATCATATGCAGAATCCATTAGATCATATAAATAAGTCACCCTATCTGTCGTCATCTTCATCATTGGGATTGCCACCTGACTGTCATGCAATGACGCTGAGGTTAATACCGCTGTAACCGGCAGCCCGCTGTCATTTGTATCTACATGAAGCTTATACCCAATCCATTTCTCCTTATATCCCTTTGCATTAGTCTTGCAACCCACAGCACACATAGTCGGAATATCTTTCAATGCCTCTGAAGGGGTCTGATTGACCTGGACATCGAGCCGTGTCTCCTCTTTACTACTTACCCGAACCTCTCCCTTCATGGGCCTGCCCCTCTTCTTTCGCCCCTCTTTATTATCCCCTATAACCTTAGGGGATTTCTCAGCAGGCCTCTCATTACCTTCTATCGCTGTAGAATCCCTCGATATATGCCCTACTAACTCCTCTGATAAATGCTCTTTTACCAATGCCTCGTGCACTCTATCTCCTAAGCCGCTACCTGCAAATTCACTAAACGCCCTCGAAAATGTCGCCTCAGATGGAAACTGTCCCTTCTTCTTTATCACCTTCAGCGCCTTACCATTTATAGTAGAACCTTCATGTGTAACCGTAAAATTAACCCCCCCAAATCCACATATCCTCCGCAAGTTCGGCATAGTATGCAGTGCCTCTACCAAGGCCCTCGTCGTCCCATAGTTATATACCGACTTTGCTACAAATGCCCTCGCTATCGCATACCTATCTTTTAGCTTACGGCCCATCCATTGATACTCAGGAGAGTTTACGTATCTCTCTATTTCCACCATCTCTAATATCATTATCAATTGCTTCTGCTTCTCTGTCATAGGGTCTGATAAACACTCCTTAAGATGGGGAAATAAATCTACTTGTATTTTTGCCTTTAACCATGATATTTTATCTCTCAGATTCATAGGCTCTCCTTTTGTGTGGTGTTTTTTCCAAAACAAATTCTACCAGAAGGAGAGCCAATTTACATCAATAAAAAATCAGAAAAATTCACTTAATTTATCACTTTTGCAAGAGCCTCATATGTAAATATATTATAATATATTTACATGAAATTATCAGAATATGCCACGCGGATGGGCGTAAGTTACAGAACTGCATGGAGATACTTTAAGCAGGGTAATTAAATGCCTATCAGACTCATACAGGCACTATAATAGTCAGAGAAGAAACACAAGCCTCAGAGAGGAAAGTAGCAGTATACTGTCGTGTTTCGTCTTCTGAAAACAAATCAAATCTTGAATCTCAAAAAAACAGATTATTTGATTACTGTGCAAGGCTTTATGGGCAAAGAGGATGTAAGAGAAAAACTGAAAAAATAATACAGGAACTTACAGAAAATAATGCTAAGGACATATCAATTCCAACACGGCATTAACAAAGGCAAACAGGGGAAAATAAGGTCTGTTATTAAGGCTTACAGGCTGACGGCTCAATCAATAGCCTGCAGGCAATGGAGATTGTTTTTTGAAAACAAATCGGGCTTTGATAAAGACCTTGATATAAAATACATCCTATCTTCCTTATCCGGGAGATACAAGCAGACCTGCCAGTATCAGGTAATAGGTATTCTCAATTCTTTTATCTCAAACAGACAGAACGATTTTGTCCAGACTGTTTACAGAAGCAATCTCAATGATATTATCAGGCAGAAACTGTTCTACATTAATTATCATGGATTCTGGTATAGCAACACTGCCTCTGTAATTAAAACCAGACTTGAGATAGATGTTGAAACACTAAAACTTGCCCGCAGGATATTCAATCATATCCTGAAAAGGCACCGAAGACCATCAATGAAGCACATCAACATGGCACTGGACAATAAAGTTGCAGTTATATCAGAGGCGAGACCTGACGGTGCCAGGTCTTTTGATTACTGGGTAAGGCTATCTACATTAGAAAAAGGCTATCCTGTTATGCTGCCTGTAATAGGTAATCCTTATTATGAAAATATAAAAGGGACTCGCAGGAGTTTTTGTCAGATTAACTTGACAGAAGATGATGAGATAACAGTATTGTTTATAAAGGATGTGCCCAGACTTGAATATATCCCTATAACACCGAAATTTGCACTTGACTTAGGACTTGTATACCTCTTTGCCTCTGACAAAGGAGACCTGTTTGGCAGGCAGTTTTATGAGGTTTTACAAAGATACGATGCCTTAATCAGTAAACTTACCTCAAATAGACAAAGGCAGGGATTTCCCATCAGGAATAAAAGATATAGAAAGTTAATCCACAACCTCAGACAATACATGAAAAACGAGATAAACAGGGTTTTAAACAGGACTATTGAGTTATACAAACCTGCTGAGATTGTAGTAGAGAGACTTAATTTTCAGAATGCTAATCTTTCAAGAAGGATGAACAGGTTACTCTCATAGTTCGGAAAATCTTGTGTAACTCAGAAACTGCAATCAATACAGGAAGAATATGGGATTATTGTAACATACACCAATCCAGCATATAGTTCTCAGGAATGTAGTAGTTGCAGCTATGTAGATAAAGACAACCGAAAGACACAGGCAGAGTTTCAATGTAAGATTTGTAATACCAGTATTCATGCAGATGTAAATGGAGCGAGGAATCACCTTGTCAGAAGTTCTGATAAGGTCATAGACATTTACAAAAGCAAGGGTACTGTCCTTCGTGTACTGACAGAAAGATTTCTCTTAGTAGCGGAGCGAATACCACGCCTTTATAGTAAGGCTAAGGACTTACTACCAGGTAATCCCTATTTTAGGGATACCCTGGCACAGTCCAAAGGGTTTTTATAGCCTGTCTATATTTGGCTATATAAATTCATACTATGTAATCGTGGATATTTATTATGGAATATAGATGTATAATCTGCCCGGTTGATGACTCACCTCTGTCTGAAAAGGGAGAGGATGCCGCAGCATATCTAAGCAAACTCTCAGGAGGAAGACTTATCCTTTTGCATGTAGTAGAAAAATGGTACCACTCACAAGCTTTTACAACTGACTCAAAGGAATGGAACAGAATTCATAATGAGTGGCTTGAAATAGGGAGACAAATACTTAAAAGAGAGGAAGAAAAACTCAGAAAAGAAGGCGTAATAAATATCGAAACTGTCGTGAGAGACGGCGATGCCGGTTATGAGATTGTTGCATTAGCAAAAGAAAGAAAGGCTGATATTATTGTCATGGCTACTCATCACTATTCTGTTATGGGAAAACTCTTTTCCGGCAGTCTCATAGACAGGGTAACAAAGAAGGCCACATGCCCTGTCCTCTGGATTTTCGATTGAGCCAGCTATTCCTATTTTTTGTTAATTTGCCCCGCACATACCTGATCCTGACATATCACAGGTATTACAGGCCCCGGAGGGGATATCTCCCCCACTTACATCAGATGCCCTGGTGGCAAACACAGAGAACTGTTTCTTAATACGGCTGCTCTGACATTTTACACAGGATACAGGGCTCTCTGCATTGTTAACAAGCTGTTCAAATAATGCCCCGCAATCTTCACACCGGAACTCATACATTGGCATTATATATTACCTCCTAATTTCTTTCAGTTATTTCGTATTCTAACATTGTAGTTTATTCACCGTCAACACAAATTGATTTTTCCTTTCGAGTGTGCTATTAGGATGGAATATGGAAAAGATACCACTAAAAATCCTTGAACCCGGGAAGAAGGTTGGTCTTGTTGTTGTAATAACAGGTGATGGAAAGGGAAAAACCACCTCAGCCCTTGGAATGGCATTAAGGGCCGCTGGATATGGCATGAAGGTATGCATAATCCTTTTTATGAAAGGTGACATGTATTCAGGAGAAATGGATGGAATTAAAAGACTGTCACCGGATGTAGAGCTGCATATAACAGGAAAAGGGTTCTGTGGCATTATGGGAGACTGCAAATCTTTTGAGGAACACAGAAAAAGCGCTCAGGATGGCATGAGAATTGCTAAAGATAATATACTATCTGGTAAGTTTGATATTGTTATACTCGATGAGATAAACAATGCCCTGAAGCTTGAATTGGTAGACCTCCGGCAGGTCACAGGGCTTATAGATAATAAACCTGAGGGATTACATCTGATTCTTACAGGGAGGGGCGCACATCCGGAGGTTATTAAAAGGGGACATACAGTAACAGAGGTAAAAGATATAAAACATGCCTTTAGAGAAGGGATTGAACCGCAGAAGGGCATAGACTATTGATATTATGAATAAATAAAAATACTATAAAATAAAAATACCGTATTGACAGATAGACTAAAAATCTGATATGTATAATGTCCAGTAAAACACCTGGGCAGGAGGCTGCAACTATAATATAGATATAATTCAAGTTCAGTATTAATTTGAGAAGGGGAGGTTATACTATGGGACTGATAAATGAAATGATAGAATCCTTTAGAACTTCGACAACTCTTCCAGGAAATACAGATGAACAACAAACAACCTACTCAGGCACACCAATAACACCTGTCAAATTCGGCCTGCCAAAAGAGATAGACTCCATATGTCCGGAATGCTATGAAATAATAAAGGCGACACTCTATTCAGAAGATGGAAAGGTCTGGATAAAGAAAAATTGCCTTGAACATGGCGATTTCAAAGACATATTCTATGGAAATGTTGAACTCTATTATAAATGTGAAGATTTCTGGTTCGGTGACGGCAAAGGTGTGCAAAACCCACCGATAACAAAGGCCACTGTATGCCCTGAACAGTGCGGTTTGTGTAACATGCATACAAGCCACAGCGGCTTACCCATTATGGACCTGACAAACAGGTGTAATCTGACCTGTCCCGTATGTTTTGCCAATGCAAACGCAGCCGGCTATTTATATGAACCCTCTTATGATGAAGTTGTTAAGATGCTTGAAAACCTGATGAACCAGAAGCCTGTAAGGGCAGACAGGGTGCAGTTCTCAGGTGGTGAGCCTACTGTCAGGCCCGATTTCCTGGATATAGTCAGGAAGGCTAAAGAGATGGGCTTCTTTTATGTCCAGGTAAATACTAATGGCATAAAGATGGCTGACCTTGAGTTTGCTCAGGCAGCAAGAGACGCCGGCGTACAGAATCTATACCTTCAATTTGATGGCCTGAGTGATGAGATATACAAAAAGACCAGGTCCAGACACCTCCTCGAGTACAAGCTGAAGACCATAGAGAATGCCCGTAAGGTTAAATTAGATGTAATCCTTGTCCCAACCCTTGTAAAGGGATTTAATGATAATCAGGTTGGTGAGATAGTCAGGTTTGCAGTCAAAAACCATGATGTAATAAGTGGAATAGCCTTCCAGCCCGTGTCATTCGTAGGAAGATACAGCCAGAGCCATATACTTGAGAAGCGATATACACTGGCAGACCTAGCCTTTGATATTGAAAAACAGACAGGTTATATAAATGCATTGCGGGACTGGTTCCCGATAGGCTGTACCAGCTCTCTGTCAAAACTCGGATCAGCAATGAGTGGTAATCCACTCTTTACCCTTTCACTCCATCCCCATTGTTCACAGGGGACCTATATTTACATTGGACAAGATGGTTCAGTAAAGCCTGTAAGTGAGTTTATTGATATGCCTAACTTTTTAAGAGAGGTGGAGGTCCTTTCAAGAGAGCTAAAGCCATCACGGTTCACCATGCTGTCTAAAATCAAGGTACTATCAAGGGTTAAGAAGTATTATGATGAAGATAAGGCGCCGGATGGTCTTTCATTCGAGGAATTCTTAAAAAGCATGGACGGTTATCAGGATGTTAGCAAGAGGAGGATTTACAGCAATAATGGCCATGGGAATGAGTTCGGTCATATCTTCATAGCAGGCATGCATTTCATGGATGCCTATAATTTCAGCGTTGAAAGGGTCATGAGGTGTGTTATCCATTATACCGATCCACAAGGTCATTTATATCCATTCTGTGCCTACAATGCCCTTCCCTACAGAAAAAAGGTAGAGAATAAATTCAAACTATCACCTGATGCTATTAAAGAGAAACTAATAGCTGAAGGAAGACCTAAAGAGCTCGAGACAATAGCCCGTAAGATGGGCTTATAGATCCCAAAATAGGGACAGCAGCCATTTTTTAGTTAATCTGTTAATCTGGGGACACCTTACTTATTTCTTTAAAGAAATAAGTAAGGTGTCCCCAGATTAGCCCAGATTAGAGGGGTAAAAAATGGCCGCTGTCCCTATTTTTTTATTTATTTAAATGTGTTATAATTGAGTAATATTTAGCAAAGAAGGACTAATTATGAACACCAAAGAGTTTCAGGAAGAGATAAAGATCCATGTTGAGGCAAGATACCCCATCATCTGGCTCGTATCCTTTGAGGAACGGAGGGTAGAGAGGGTCGTAGAGGATCTATGCAGGAATATAGACTTCAAATACTGGTCATGGTCTGTTTCAAGAGGTATTTACAGCGGAGAGAAAAAGAAATGGGAGCCTCTCAGCAGGGAAAAGATACTGACCACTATAGAAGAAAAGATCGTAAAGAGTGAAACCGAAAACAATCTCTTCATCTTAAAAGATATTTCCGGCTATTTCCACTCACATGAGTTCCTGAGGAAATTCAGGGATCTCCCTGCTATTATCGAAGAGCGGCATCCACTTAACACTATATGTATACTTTCTCCTACTCTTACAGAAATCCCCCCTGAACTGGAAGAGGATATTGTTGTTCTTGAGCTTTCGCTCCCTGATTATTATGAGATCGAGGAGATGGTCTCGAATACATTTGGAAAAATGATTCCTGATAAGTGGTTCCCCTCCACGAGGGCGATATTATATAAATCCCTCCAGGGTCTCTCAATGGATAATATCAGGAGAGTTGTGAGAAAGGCGATCAGCCTTAATAACGGGCAATTGACAGAAGACTGTATCTCTTACATACAGGAAGAAAAACAGCAGATTATCAAGAAGCAAAAGATTCTCGATTATTATACCCGTAAAGAGACAATAGAACATATTGGGGGATTAGACGAGATAAAGAGGTGGTTTATCGAAAGAGAGCATGTGTTTCGACTCAGCAAGGAAAAGGTGGATACACTTGGGCTTGATACACCACGGGGACTCCTTTTAATAGGGGTGCCCGGCGGTGGTAAGAGCCTGTGTTGTAAGGCCCTTGCCGGCATATGGAATCTCCCGCTTCTGAGGATGGATGTTGGCAGACTGTTCGGCTCTACTGTTGGTGAATCTGAAAAGAATATACGCAGGTGCATACAACTTGCAGAGGCAGTAAGCCCATGTATCCTGTGGATAGATGAGATAGACAAGGCCTTTGGAGGTGTCAGCGGCTTCCAGGGGGACTCAGGGACTCAGCTCAGAGTCTTTGGAACCTTTGTCACGTGGCTTCAGGAAAAGGAAAAACCGGTTTTTGTCATAGCCACTGCCAATAATCCAAGAAATCTCCCCCCTGAATTATGGAGGAAGGGAAGATATGATGAGGTCTTCTTTGTCGACCTGCCGAGTATTGAAGAGAGGGAAGAGATTTTCAAGATACATCTTGAGAGCAGGGCACAGAATTCAAACAGGCTGAATATCAGAGAGCTTTCACAGAACAGCCAGGGGTATACAGGTGCAGAGATAGAACAGGCAGTAAAGGATTCCATAGTGGCCACATTCAACATGATCCACAAAGGGAGGAGGGACGATGAGATAGAGGTAATGATCAATGACCTCTCGTCACTCGATGTTACCCAGGATTGCCTGTTGGAATCAATCAGGAATATTACGCCTTTGTCTGTATTAAAAAAAGAAGAGATCGAAGAGCTAAGGACCTGGAGTTACAGGAGGGCCCGTCCTGCATCCCAATCACTTTTCATGCAGAGGGTTGAGAATCTCGCGGATGAGGAAAAGAGGAACATTGCTTTACATGAGTCAGGCCATATTATTATGATGTGGCATCATTTTAAAAAGACGCCGGTCTTTGTAAGCATAGACAGTTATAAAGACTTCACTGCCTTTCTCCCTGTTGATGAAACCCTTGAAAACCTCCTGACCAAGAAAGACCTTGAGAAGGAGATCGGGGTCATCCTGGGTGGAATGGTATCTGAGGAAGACAGCAGCGGTTCTGATTTAAAGACCGTTGGGGCCTCTCATGACCTTCTTGAGGCCACATCAATAGCAAGGAAGATGGTTGTAGAATATGGTTTCGGCGAGGTTATTAAAAACGCCAGCCTTATTGCATTGCAGGATTTTGCACTGACATCAGGCAAAGAGATCTTTGATGATGTGCAAAAGATCCTTGATAATGCAAGGACAGAGACAGAGGTGCTTATTTCAAGGAACAGGGAGGTATTGAAGCAGCTTATCAAACAGCTCGAAAGGGATGTCCTCATGAATGGTGAGGCACTGATAAAATTCTTTAAGTATCATCCTCTGGCATAATTTTCTTTTGAGTGGAGGAAATAGCAATGTCTTTTTATTGTGTTATCAAGACAGAGATGGCCAATAAAAAATATATCATAGCTGCCCTTGTGGAGATGCAGAAGAGGGGAGAGATTACAAATTATTTAGTGAATGAAAAGAAAGAAAAGATTGAGGTAGA
>MHER01000030.1 GCA_001805205.1 Nitrospirae bacterium RIFCSPLOW2_12_42_9
TGCAGGGGCCTGGAGAGAATGCCGGTGCAATAGATATAGGCGACGGTCTTGCTGCTGTATTCAAGATGGAAAGCCACAATCATCCGTCATTCATTGAACCATATCAGGGTGCTGCAACAGGTGTTGGAGGGATTCTAAGGGATATATTTACAATGGGTGCAAGGCCTGTTGCCCTCCTTGATTCGCTCAGGTTCGGTGATATAAAGGTACCTCATAACAGATATCTTCTTTCAGGTGTTGTAAGTGGTATTGCCGGTTACGGCAATTGCATTGGTATCCCCACTGTTGGCGGTGAAATATATTTTGATGAGATATACAATAAGAATAATCTTGTAAATGTGTTTGCACTTGGTATTGTTAAAAAGGACAATATCTTCAGGGGAGCGGCCAAAGGTATTGGTAATCCTGTCATATATGTTGGTTCAAAGACAGGCAGGGATGGGATTCACGGCGCTACTATGGCATCTGATGTGTTTGATGAAGGATCAGAGGCCAAAAGGCCCACTGTGCAGGTTGGCGATCCCTTCACTGAAAAACTCCTCCTTGAGGCGTGTCTTGAGGTAATGGGGCAGGGATTGATTGTTGGTATACAGGATATGGGCGCAGCAGGCCTTACGAGCTCTTCATCCGAGATGGCAGGGAGGGGAGGTACAGGCATAGATATTCATGTGGACAGGGTTCCGGCAAGGGAAAAAGGGATGACACCATATGAGTTCATGCTCTCTGAATCACAGGAGCGTATGCTTATAGTAACGCAGGCAGGGAAAGAGGATGAGGTCTTGAATATCTTCAAGAAATGGGACCTCGATGCAGTTGTAATAGGAGAGGTTACGGACAGTAAGAGGATGCGGGTCTTTGATAAAGGGGTAATAGTGGCTGATATACCTGTGGATGCCCTGACTGAGGAGGCCCCTTTATATGAGAGGCCCATCTCACCACCTCCTTATCTTGATATATTGCATGATCTTGATATAGATAATTTACCAATCCCACAGGATTTGAATAAAGTCCTTCTGACACTCCTGTCGTCACCGACTATTGCATCTAAAGAATGGGTTTACAGGCAGTATGATCATATGGTAAGGACAGACACAGTTGTCCTTCCTGGTTCTGATTCTGCTATAATAAGGATTAAAGGAACGAACAAGGCAATTGCCATGACAACTGACTGTAACAGCCGTTACTGTTTCTCTGACCCGTTTACAGGTAGTGCTATTGCGGTTGCAGAGGCAGCGAGGAATATCGTATGCGGCGGAGGGGAACCAGCGGCATTGACCGATTGTCTTAATTTCGGGAACCCTGAGCGGCCTGAAATTATGTGGCAGTTCCAGCAGGCCATAGATGGTATTGCGGCAGTATGTAAAAGGTTTAACATACCTGTTATCAGTGGCAATGTCAGCTTCTATAATGAGACAAACGATATATCCATATATCCCACCCCAGTAATTGGCATGGCAGGCATAATAGATGATATATCAAAACGTATGACGCAGGACTTCAAAGATGAAGGGGATGTGATTATATTATTAGGCAGGAACATGGAGGAGATTGGTCTGAGTGAATATCTGAAGGAGATACATTATAAGATAAGGGGTGTTCCTCCTCAGCTTGACCTTGAACTGGAGAAGAAGGTGCAGGATCTCTGTTTGTACGGGATAAGAGAGGGTATCATAAAGTCAGCGCATGATACATCAGAAGGCGGACTGGCTGTGGCCATTGCAGAATGCTGCATTTCAAAAGGTGGAAGGGAGAATATTGGTGCAAAAATAGACATGGATGATGACATGAGGTCAGATATTCTGCTGTTTGGAGAGACCCAATCGAGGATCGTTATTACTGTTGAGCAAGACCGTATTGCCGATATAGAGATGCAGGCAAGGGATATGGACGTCCCCTGCCGGGTGATAGGAAGGGTTGGAGGCGAATCGCTTATAATAAGGCATAATTCCTCAGTACTTATTAACACACCGGTGCCTGAACTTGAAGAGGTCTGGCGAAGGGCAATTCCTAAATACATCGGAGAAGAGGGGTCTTAACTTATGTGCGGCATATTCGGCGTATTTAACCATCCTGAGGCATCAAATCTTGTATACCTTGGCCTTCACGGGCTTCAGCACAGAGGTCAGGAGGGATCCGGTATAGTCTCTTCAGACGGAAATTCCCTTTATTGTGAAAAGGGGATCGGGCTTGTGTCAGAGATATTCAAGGATGCTGATTTCTCACGGCTCAAAGGCCACAGTGCAATAGGACATAACAGGTATTCGACCTATGGGGAGAGCGTAATGATTAATGTACAACCCATTGTCGTTAATTATGCGCTCGGTTCCATGGCATTGGCCCACAACGGTAACCTTGTAAATGCCCACTTTTTAAGGAGTGAGCTCGAGGCGTATGGGTCAATATTCCAGTCCACAGTAGATAGTGAGGTTATTATACATCTCATTGCTATTTCTAAAGGGCGTACGTTCTTAGACAGGGTTATTGATTCCCTGAAAAGGGTGAAGGGGGCATATTCACTCCTGATCCTTACGGAAAAGGAGTTGATAGGTGTCAGGGATTCATATGGATTTCGTCCCCTGTCACTCGGAGAGATGGATGGTTCATATATCTTAACATCCGAATCAAGTACTTTTGATTTGATAGGTGCCAAATTCATACGTGACATATTACCAGGTGAGATTGTTGTCATAAGCGACAGAGGCGTTGAATCATACATGCCTTTCACAAAGACCAGGGAGGCAATGTGCATATTTGAACATATATATTTTGCAAGACCTGACAGTTATGTATTCGGAGAGAGCGTAAATTTAGTGAGGAGAAAGATGGGGTATATCCTTGCAAAGGAATCAAATGTTGAGGCAGATATTGTTATACCTGTCCCTGACTCAGGTGTGCCTGCTGCACTTGGTTATTCTGAAGGCGGCGGGCTGCCCTATGACAATGGAATTATCAGGAGCCATTATGTAGGCAGGACCTTTATAGAACCAAAACAATCCATACGTCACTTTGGTGTGAGGCTTAAATTAAATCCTGTAAGAGAGGTTCTGAAAGGAAAGAGGGTTGTAGTGGTTGATGACTCGATAGTGAGAGGCACAACGAGCAGGAAGATTGTTTCAATGATCAGGGAGTCCGGTGCGCGTGAAGTCCATATGCGTATAGCCTCACCTCCTGTGAGATTTCCATGTTTCTACGGAATAGATACCCCGACAAGAAAGGAACTTATTGCCTCAAAGAGCAGTGTAGAGGAGACCCGCAGACATCTGACCGCAGACACACTCGAATACATCAGCATTGAAGGGATGTTAAAGGCGGTAAGCAGTTCACCTGAAAAATTCTGTGTTGCATGTTTTAATGGAGAGTACCCGATTCCTTTTACTAATGAAGAGATAAGGCAGCTCGGTCTGTTTGACGACTCTTCTGACCCTGAGTGACAGATGTCATCAGAAACAGAAAATCAAATAAAATCCAAATGGGCAGCAGTATCAATCCAGAGGAGGAGATTTCCCAGGATTGATATTACCCTTCCGGCAGAGTATCATGTAGTTGTGGAAGGAGAAGAGAGATTCAGGCCCGTTGCTGCACAGAATATCAGCAGGGGCGGCCTGCTGCTTATAATGCCGGAGTTTCAACCTTTTTCAACATGCCTGAAAATAAAGATACATCTTGGAGAAAGGTCGATAGACGCTGAGGTAAAGGTGGCATGGACAGAACTTCTTACCGGACGCGAGGAAAATGAGTTCCGTTGCGGTGTATATTTTATTAATATATCAGAGGCCGATCTGGAGTTTATCAGACAGTTTATCGGCGAGTATATGGAGCGTGAAAGATGATGCAGGAAAGAAGGAAATTTTACAGGGCGCCCCTTTCAATCGTAGTAAAATATAAAGATGCGGAAGATAAAGATGTCGAGGCATTTACAGGGACAATAGGGGGTGGAGGTGTTTTTGTTGAGACCTTCAAACCGCTCACTACTGGTAAAGAGTTATCCATTGAATTAACCCTTCCAGGGAGTGAGAAGAAGACAGTTATTGAATGTACGGTTGTCTGGAGCAGGGAAAAATACGATAATGAATCACCTCCCGGGATGGGAATTAAGTTTAACAGGATTACAAAAAAGGATTCAGCCAGGCTCAATGAGCTGATAACAAGGATACTTGTGGGCGGCTCAGAAGAAGGGATATGAATGAAGAACTCTGCAGCAAGCTACAGGGTATCGAACCAAAATCTCCCCTCCCTTGACGGGAGGGGACTAAGGGGAGGGTGAAAACAACCTGTAACACCCCCACCCTACCCCTCCCCCGTCAAGGGGGAGGGAATAAGTTGTAACCCTGTAGCAAGCTACAGGGAATTAGCAAGTTAAGGGTTTAGATGAAGCTGAAAAATGTATTCTTATGTCAGTCCTGCGGTTACAACTCTCCCAAATGGCTGGGCCGGTGTCCGGATTGCGGCGGATGGAATACACTTGTAGAAGAAAAGATAAATGATACTACTAATAATAAACAAGCAGGTTTATCCGTTGAACCAATCCTTCTTGAAGATGTAAATTTCACAGAAGGGGAAAGATTCCTCACAGGAATCGGGGAATTCGACAGGGTATTGGGCGGTGGTATTGTCCCGGGTTCTGTGGTATTGATTGGCGGAGACCCGGGTATCGGCAAATCTACCCTCCTCATCCAGGTTGCCGAAAGGATTTTTAATGGTCATGATGGCGTGCTTTACGTATCAGGTGAAGAGTCCCCGTCCCAGATAAAGATGCGTGCCAGCAGGCTGAATGTTACAGGGAAGGGGATATATATACTATCTGAAACATCCCTTGAAGAGATACTCTATCAGACACAGAAGATACCGCACAGGGCCGTGATAGTTGATTCTATTCAAACGATCTTTACCAGCCAGTTATCCTCTGCCCCCGGAAGTGTAAGCCAGGTAAGAGAGGTAGCTGCTTTCTTAATGAATTATGCAAAAAAGACCTCCATACCTGTATTTATTGTTGGACATGTTACAAAGGATGGGGCAATAGCAGGGCCGAGGGTGCTGGAACATATCGTAGACACAGTCCTGTATTTTGAGGGGGATAAAGGGCATCAGTACAGGATATTAAGGGCTGTTAAGAACCGTTTCGGCTCTACACACGAGATAGGTGTATTTGAGATGAGGGATGGCGGACTTGAAGAGATCAATAATCCATCCAGTCTCTTTCTGTCAGAAAGGACGCCCGGTTCAGCAGGTACAGTCGTAGTCTCAAGCCTTGAGGGTACAAGGCCAATCCTTACTGAGGTCCAGGCCCTTGTAAGTCCAACCCCGTTCGGTATACCAAAAAGAGGAGTTGTTGGCATAGACTATAACAGGCTTTTATTGCTTATCAGTGTCCTTGAAAAGAGGGCCGGTATGCATATCCAGGGGCAGGATGTGTTCATGAATGTAGTTGGCGGCCTTGAATTAAATGAGCCTGCTGTTGACCTTGGCATAATAACAGTCCTCTCCTCAAGCTTTAGAGAGATCCCCATAGACCCATATACAGTAGTCTTTGGAGAGGTTGGGTTGTCAGGTGAAGTAAGGGGGGTAACGTCTGCAGAGATCAGGGTAAAAGAGGCAGCAAAACTTGGATTTAAAAGGTGTATAATACCTGAGAGAAATGCATCTCAGATTAATATGGAATCGATTGAAATCATAGGTGTCTCAACTGTAAGAGAGGCGATAGAGAATTTATTTTGTTAAATAGGTATTCGATCGTTACGCTTTTGGCATGCTTCACATTCTTTGCGTCCTGTGCAGGAATAAAACCATACGACACAATAAACATAAGTACAGACAGAAATATTATTAATATACTGAAGGATAAGTCAGAGAGGGTTAAGTCTGTCAGTGCTTCATTAGGATTAATACCTGCAATCATAACCGGGCCGGAACTGAGCGCCTATATGTCCTATAATCAGGAAGGTCAGTTCAAACTTACAGGCCTCACACCAACAGGATTCACCTTATTCAGTTTTGAAACAACAGATAATCAATATACCTTAGCCCTTTCCGACGGGAGGAGTATAACCGGTGATGTTAAAGGGTCTGATATAAGTTTTAAAGACATCTCAGGGATAGATATTCCCATTGAGATCAATATGACAAAAGAGGTGATAGATTTTTATGGAAGCGATTCTGAGCAGGGGGCCTTTTTCCTTATCGAGGATTTAAGGGGGTACTATATACTGAATCAACTGGAAAGTGATGGAGCGTTATCATATCCAATCAGACGGTGGTGGATTAATAAGAAGGATATGGCGGTATCGAGAAAGGAGATATTCTCAAGACATAAGGACAGGATCGGTGAGAGGGTATACGAGGCAGCATATGACGACTTCAGGTTGATAGATAATATCCTGACACCCTTTGAGATTGTGATTAAAGACGGTAAGGAAAATAAACTCATTAAGATGAAATTTTATAATGTGGAGTATAATAAAAATTAGGAGACGTAGGGACAGACCTTAAGACGTAGGGACAGACCTTAAGGTCTGTCCCTACATTGTGCAGATGAAGGTTCTCGGTATAGATACGGCAACAATGATGGGGAGCGTAGGTCTGATTGATGATGACAGACCCGTTGCCCAGTATAGCCTGAGTATTGAGGTTACACATTCCGAGCGTCTCATGGAGACTATAGATGTACTACTCAGGGGGGTGAGGATTGGATTGGATGGTATTGATGGCTTCGCTGTTTCAACAGGGCCTGGTTCATTTACCGGGCTGCGCATAGGGCTTGCGACAGTAAAAGGGCTTTGCATGGCGACTGGGAAAGAGGCTGCATCTGTATCAACACTCGAGGCGCTTGCCTTAAACATGCCTTATTGCAGTTATAGTATCTGTCCTGTACTGGATGCACGGAAAAAGGAGGTCTATTCTGCCCTGTTCAGATGTGATGAAGATGGTACTCTTAAAAGGTTGACAGATGATATGGTGATTTCCCCTGAATCACTGGTTGAAATGATAAAAGGGCCGGTAGTATTTTCAGGCGACGGGGTCTATACATACAGGGATATTTTAAAAAGATGGCTTGGAAGTAATGCCCATTTTGCACCTGTTAATGCCATGTTCCCTTCAGGTTTATCTGTTGCGAGGCTTGGACTTTCAAAGTTGAAGAAGGGGGAGACCATGGACAAGACCGGTGTTCCTGCATATGTAAGGAGATCAGAGGCAGAGATAAAATTTGAAACCAGGGGAACTTTACTTTGATGACAGAGGAAGAGAAGATAACAATAGAATCTATGAAGGAGGAAGATATTATTGAAGTATTGAAGATTGAACATGCGTCATTCTCTGATCCATGGACATATAACATGTTTAATGCAGAACTTTCCAATCCCTTTTCCTACCTGTGGGTTGCACGGGATAATTCAGGGGTCTTGATCGGGTTTATCTGTTTCTGGATATTGGGTGACGAAGCCCACCTCCTTGACCTTGCTGTTCATCCTTCATACAGACAAAGGGGGGTGGGCTCACAGATTATAAAAGCATCTATGGACTACTGGAAAGATGCAGGTTTGAAGAGTGCATACCTTGAGGTTAGAGAATCTAATGAGGATGCCCGAAGATTATACGGGA
>MHER01000031.1 GCA_001805205.1 Nitrospirae bacterium RIFCSPLOW2_12_42_9
AGGGACAAACCTTTAGGTTTGTCCACTTCTATGCCGGTTTTGGACAGACCTAAAGGTCTGTCCCTACATCCTTTTCATCAGCGTGGGTGACAATTGATAATGTCATGAATGTTTAGAGAGGAATATTGTTTTAGGCCTTCCTTATATAGATCCCCGCCATAGATGTCATTAATTACTATTACCGGAAAGTCTTCTACCTCTAACACCCTTATCGCTTCTGTCCCAAGGTCCTCAAAGGCAATAATCTCTGCCTTTTTAATCCGTTTTGAAAGGAGTGCGGCTACCCCGCCTATTGCTGCAAAATATACGCACCTGTGTTTTATCATTGCCTCTATAACTCCTCCGGACCTTGCACCCTTCCCAATCATCCCCTTAAGTCCGCGTTCTATCAGATATGGTGAATAAGGGTCCATCCTGCCGCTTGTTGTTGGTCCTGCAGAGCCAATAGGCATCCCTGGTTTAGAAGGTGTAGGACCAACAAAATATAAGATTTGCCCATTAATGTCAAAAGGGAGATCTTTTCCTTCTTTAATAAGCTGGACGAGTCTTTTATGTGCAGCATCCCGGGCTGTATAAAGGATACCGGTTATCTCAACTTTGTCCCCGGCCCTTAAATCACTAATCGTATCATCTGTTACAGGGGTTTTTATCTTTTTTGTCTTAATCATATAGTTATACTCTTATGCCTGCTTGAGTGACACCCCAGGTTAACTGCAACTGGCAGACTTGCTATATGACATGGGTGTATCTCAACATGGACTGCAAATGCAGTAACCAAACCTCCCAAACCAACAGGGCCTATACCGAGATGGTTTACCCTTTTAAGCAGGTCCTCTTCAAGGGAAGCCACTTCAAGTCTCTGATGAGGCTGCCCAACCGGTCTTAATAAAGCCTTTTTTGCAATCATCGCAACCTTCTCAAAGTCACCTCCAATGCCTACCCCTACAACAACCGGTGGGCATGGATTAGCACCTGCATTCCTTACAGTATCTATGACGAATTGTCTGACACCTTCTATGCCATCTGCCGGCCTGAGCATCTTAAGTGCAGCCATATTTTCACATCCACCACCTGCGATATCCAGCATTATCTTAAGCCTGTCCCCGGATACCAGTTCAGTATGAATTATTGCAGGGGTATTATCCGAAGTATTTCTTCTCTCAAAGACAGGTTCTGCGACTGCTGATTTTCTCAGATAACCTTTGGAGTAACCCTGTCTTACCCCTTCATTAATCGCATCATTAAGAAGTCCGCCAGCTATAGAGATATCCTGACCCATTTCAACAAAAAAGACAGCAAGACCTGTGTCCTGGCATAATGGCATCTTCTCAGTATCTGCAATGCGGGCATTTTCCATAATCTGTTTGAGGACTTCCTGACCAAGGGGTGACTTTTCAATCTCCAGCGCCCTCTCATATGCTGCAATAACATCTTTACTGAGACTGTAATTCGCCTCCATACATAGATCTCTTACCTTTTCAACTATATCATTAAAGTGGATTCTTCTCATATCTACTTCTGACCTAAAATCTGTTTGATCTCCTCTACACCGCTTCTCACACGATCAACCGATTTATAAAATTCTCCTTTTTCCTCATTTGAAAGATTAATCTCAACTATTTCTTCAACCCCTCTCCTCCCTAACTTAACAGGGACACCAACAAACAGGTCTTTAATTCCATATTCCCCCTCAAGATATACTGCAGAAGGTATTATCTTCTTCTTATCAAGCAGAATAGCCTCTACCATTTCAGTAATTGCAGCAGCAGGGGCAACATAGGCACTTCCTGTTTTGAGAAGCTCGACAATCTCCCCACCACCAAACTTGGTTCTATCAATTATCCTTTCTATCTGTGACTTTTCCATTATCTCTGTTACAGGTACACCTGCCACTGTAGAAAATCTGGCTAAGGGAACCATTAAATCGCCATGACCGCCAAGCACAAATGCCTGAATATTCTCAACAGAGACCTTAAGCTCCTGTGAAATAAAAAATCTGAACCTGGCCGAATCGAGTGCACCACCCATACCCATTACCAGTTGCTTTGAAAACCCTGAAACGGTCCATGAAAGATATGTCATCAGGTCCATTGGATTTGTAACTATAATCAGGATTGAGTTCTGTGACCTCTTTATTACCTCCTCTGTTACATCCTTCACTATTCTGACATTCTTTTCCAACAGGTCTCTGCGGGACATACCAGGTTTCCTTGCAAGACCGGCAGTAATCACAATAATATCTGAATCCGCAGTCTCATCGTAATTATTTGTCCCTGTAATACTTATGTCTGAATTACTGATAGGTGCTGCCTCTGATATGTCAAGTGCCTTACCCTGGGGGGCTCCTTCAATAATATCAAACAACACAACATCAGCAAGGGATCTCTCCATAATCCTCTGGGCTGTTGTAGCGCCCACATTTCCAGCACCAATAATTGATACCTTATTTCGTCCACCCAATTTCATTTCCTCCTAAATAATCTCCCCTTCCACTCCACCCTTCCCCTCTTCTGCAATCCCTTTTTCCAGCCTCATCTTTCTGTCAATCTTCAGGACATCCTCAAACTTCAGATCAACACCAAACACACCCTTTACCCCACCTTTTTCATCCCTTAGCGGAGTAGATACAGTTATACATAATGCATCGGTCATTATAGATCTATAGAAGTCTGTAACATAAGTATTATTTATCCTTAAAGCCTCTGTAAACCACGGTCGGTTGGAGAAATCCTCACCTATCCCAAATCTCTCATATTTATCTTTATCAACTTCCTGGGTAATATTTTTTGTCAATAGTTTACCTTCCTTATTGACAACATAGGTAAACTGGATAAACGGATTGTCATCAACAAACCTCTGCATAACAGTCTCCATCTCCCCGATATTCAAAGTCATAAATGAGCTGTCTTCGATAATATCTTCCACAAGCGGGACTATAATCTCCTCTGCCATCTTCTTCAACCGCCCAAGGTCTGAGCCAAAATATTCAGGTAAGTATCTCTTTGCCAGGGACAGCATCTCTTCTGAAGATATAGCAGTAAGTCTGCCCATCTCATACTGTTCCATAACCCATTTATACATCCTGGAAATTCCGGTATGCTTTTTATCTACCTTATCCTCTTCCTTTAAAATAAGATGATTATTGACCCAGTATGCTATACCGGCAATACCAGACTTATCAGTTATTGTAATACCCATCGGTCTTTTAAGGAGTTTAACTGTATCAAAGATGTTATATATCTCTTCATTCTTAAGGGCACCGTCAGCATGAATCCCGGCGCTTGTGCTGTTAAAATCTGCACCGGCAAATGGATAATTGTTCGGTATCTGGACACCAAGCTCTTTCCTGAAATATTCAGCTAATTCCGTGATGACTGTTGTATCAACACCATTAGCCTCCCCTCTGAGAGCTATGTATTCCATTACAAGGGCCTCTACAGGCGTATTCCCGGTCCTTTCACCAAACCCGAATATCACTCCGTTAGCGCCGCTGCATCCATATACCCACGCAGTTGTCGCATTGATAAGGGCCTTATGGAAATCATTGTGCCCATGCCATTCAAGCTGCTCAGGTGGGACTCCCCCGTAATGTACAAGTCCATAAATAAGCTCAGGAATACCACGTGGCGTAGATGCGCCAGGATAAGGAACACCATACCCCATTGTATCGCATGCCCTGATCTTAACAGGTATACCGCACTGCTCTGACATCTCCATAAGCTTCTGGACAAAAGGGATTACAAAACCATAGAAGTCTGCCCTTGTGATATCCTCAAGATGACAGCGCGGTACAATCCCGGCCTCTAAAGCTACCCTCACTATATCAAGATATTTGTTTGCAGCCTCACGCCTGTTAATCCCAAGTTTTAGAAATATATGATAATCTGAACATGATGTAAGGATGCCGGTCTCCTTTAATCCCATCTCCTTTACTATCTGGAAGTCTTCCTTTACAGCCCTTATCCACCCGGTTATTACAGGATATTTATAACCCCGCTCAAGACACTTCTCCACAGCCTCCTTGTCTTTCTTATTGTAAAGGAAGAACTCACACTGTCTTATCACTCCATTAGGCCCGCCTAATCTGTGCAGCATATCGTATATGTCTATTATATGTTTTACACTGTATGGCGGCCTTGCCTGCTGACCGTCCCTGAAGGTCGTATCCGTTATCCAGAACTCCTCAGGTGTGTACATCGGGACAATACGATGGTTGAAAGGGATCTTGGGTACTTCATTATAAGGAAAGAACTCCCTGAACAGGTTTGGTTCTTTTACATCAATAATCTCATAATGATAGGCTGACCTGGTTAAAAGATTCTTCTCTTTAACAAGACTTGACATATCAATGGCATATTAACATAGCCTTTAAATCCATTGCAAGGGCTTTTGTTTTTAAACAAGGTATGATGAAATTGTACCTGATGTTGTTCTCATTATCGCCGATATCGGCGTCTCGTAATTCAGCTAATCTTCGGAGTTCTTCTCGATGTTCTTGGATCATATCCGCTCCATTTGTGTTATTTATGCCGTTATTTTATTGCGCCCTAACGAAAAAATCAGCCGCGAGTGGAATGAGTCGGCTGGATTGCCTTGTTGGGTCATTTACTCTTCATAGGGTCCAAGAAAACGTTCACCGTTGAAATGTATCAGATGTGTCGGGGACTCAGCAATCCAGACTTCGGTTTCCCAAGAAATGTCATTAAGGTATTTCAACATAGCCTTTCGATCAAGAAACGCGGTCACAAAAACCAATCCAGCGGTAGATCCCGCAAACAATTCCTTCAGTTCCTGCCTACGCTTCGGGTTTACAGGCCCGTGGCTGGTTACAGCTTCAATAAGAACCAGCCAGTTCTTTTCTGCGTGATGCACCACGACATCCGGCATTTTCCCATGTTCCTGTATTTCGATATCCAGTAGTGCCAGCGCGCCCGAATCGAAATAGGCCCATTTTGCCTGAGTGTCCCCAACGTAAATAACGTAACCACCTGGTGTAAACAACGGGCAGAAATCATCCATGATCTTCTTCACCAGCACATTCTGGCCACCAGGTGAAAGCCTGATTTCCTGACTGTTTGCCAGCCTGACAGGCAGTCGTCTCATTTCTCTCTCGCGTGCATACAGCTTTTTCAGTGTATCCACGGTCCGAAGATACTTCTGCAAATTCCCCTTCCATTCTGGTTTCCCAAAACCTCGAAGCAGTTTCAGAACAGATGGCTCGACCTGATAGACTGCTTTGGGGCTATTGGTCGGTCTTGAGGGTTTGTCAGGATTAGCGACAATCAAGGCGGCCTGCATAAACTGGTGAACTGTTTGGCGGCGTACCGTTTCACGGGTGTTGGGTGCGTATTTCTTCCCGTAGTGTTGCTCAAAGAACTCCATCATGGGAGTGATACCCATGAGTGGATCGGCTGCATCTTTCCATTTGCTGGCAGGCTTGAGACCGAGCAGTGACAAAAGGGTCAGGGCAGAGCGTTCATTCTGTTGCTGTCTTGGAACACCCAAATCGTTTAGGATCGAGAGAGCTTCCTTGATCTTGTCTTCTGCTTTCTTCCCGCTTGTCTTATTGCCCACAGTTTAAGCACTCCTTTTCTATGATTGCATCAATGGTTTCCTGATCGGGCATTCTTTCCTTGAGATGGGTCCCTATTCGTATAAGCTGTTCATGTGTGGGATAGGGCATCTTCCGGAGGTCGGTGGCATTAACCTGGGTGTGCCCACTAAATAGGCGGAAATACTGATCGACGATGGTGGAATTGAGATATAGGGCAAGCCCTTTCGCCAGGTCAGCAGGTAATCCACTTTCCTGTTTGTGAAAGTAGTTCAGGTGATTTTCAAAGCCCACAAGACATGCGTCGATCCTTGTGGGATCATAAACCGCTGCCATGATTCGCCGCAATTGCTCCTTGGCCGAAAACCTTTTTGTGAGAACGTAGAATCCCGCTTCGACAAGAAGACCGGATGTCTTGTACGATGACATGATGGCATTAGGCTTCTTTCCTGATTCAACAGGCCATTCGATGAAGCCGTTCAGGAAATGGCACGGATAAATTAGGGGGACTGTTTCTTGCTCGGGGGCTTGTCTAAGGTGCTCCCGTGATCTAAAGTCGACGACCCGTCCCGTTGAGACAGTCAGCCCAAGTTTGTTGAGAGATGATGTAAAACACTTTATTCGCTCCGCCGGGCTGGTGTCAGCATCATCGACGTCCAGATGGATAAACATATCTCGATCGCCGGGGTGAACAACCCGACTGTATGGGACGGACAGGATGCGTGCTTCGCCGAAATCAAGGCCCTCTGAGGTGGAAATTGTGACGGACTTAGGCTTCTGAAGTAGTCCTCGGATGGCATGATAGATGATATTCTCCTGCAACACGTCGTCGTCACCAAAGGCCTTCTTGCGTGATCCGAATATATGAATCTGTTTGAGGCTCATAGTCCTTAAGAATGCAACACGGAACTTTTTAAAATAAGGGCCATTGCAGAAGCTGCGAGGTGTTATTGCCACCATTTGCCCACCCGGTTCCAGCAGCAGCATGGACAGCCAAACGAAAACGGCATAGAGATTTGCCACCTCAATGTCGGAAGAATAGAGATCTCTGCTCATGGCAGTCTGGCTATTGATCTTCATGTAGGGTGGGTTGAGAATAGCATGGGTGAATCGCTCGATGGGAAGGGCAAAAAGAGGCTCTCTTTTTTCTGCAATGGTAACCGAGACGAAATCTTCATTCTTCACGATTCCTTGAAACGCTATGCCCCCCGATGTGCAGAGCGATTGGCATCGCTTCATGGTCTCTTCCAGGTGAGGCAGAATTGCGTCATCTGTTTCGTAAGCGTCAACCTTTATGGAAAGAGGGCGATTCTTTTGGGAAATCAGGGTTTCCACGCACATGGCAAAAAGCACCCCCGCCCCTGCGCCCGGGTCCAAAATCCTCACATGTTGAGGTCCGCTTTCAAACATAGAAGACATGAACTGAGCTGTCACGGCAGGTGTCAAAAACTGACCGATCTCAGACCGGACAGATCTGCTTGTCGAACCGTTAAATGATTTGCGAACGTGATCAAGTGAATGCAAAGGTCTCATTATCATATTATTTTCTGCGGTAAAGGCATAGTTGGGACGGTTTATCACTATTCATTTGTCTGACCCAACGACCGAGCTGTGGGACGCAAGCCGCATCGCGGTGCAGCATCCCAACGAGCGATTGGTTAGTTGTCAGAGTTCTATTCACATTAAATCATCCCATTTTGGATGTCGACTATACCGTGTCCATAATAAATTGTTCAATACAAGTAATCCTCCGTGTGCGGATGATAAAGCCCAGAAAAAAAACACTCCAACCATAACTCCAATAACGCTACTTAGAATATTCCAGGCTACTCCTGATGTATTTACAAATTCAGATGATTGAGCACTCAAGTATGCATATTTTAGAAGTGAAGCTGAAAGAAGAATAAGAGCACCATGAAAAAATCTTTCACCTGAATAAGTAAATTGGTCACTAACTTCTGTAGAACCGGTAATTGCCCTAGCACAAGAGAATGACAATGCGGTAAGAGTAGCTGTAATAGCAAATGCGGTGTTTGTAATTGATGTTGTATCTTCTTGAAGGTTGGCAAATACAACAACCGTCCAGTAGAAACCTATAATTAACAGAAGAAGTATAGAGACGCGGGCAAACAAAAAGTACGTTATATTTACCCAGCCACCCCATATATTTTTCACAATTGACATTATAAATGTACTTTCATTGACAACTAACGCCCAAACTAAGCGGCGGTGCTTTTTACCGTCCGCTGAAGTGACTTGTTATATGTACAAGTTTTCCTTATTGAATTGAAGCAATTTGCTCTTGTGCTTTCTTGCGAAACTGCATAGGCGCTTCAATTTTATGAAAAGGGTTGCTTGTTCCACCTGTGCCTTTTATCAAGATGGTTCCGTAATTAAATATTCTCCCTAATATCCCTTGATTTACCTGTATGCCTTCAACCTTCGTCAAGAGAGTCTCGAGAGAATTTCGTCTGATAAAGCCAACTTTGATTAAGACCCTCTTGTTAGTTATTCCAAATTCCGAAGTCTTGAAAGAAATGAAAGCTGAAACTGCCCATACAATCGCAATTAAGAAGAACAGGATCCCAACTGGTGCAATGTTCTTCCCGGCTGCGAAAAATATAAAGGCAATGATGGTAAAGGCAATCGGCCCGAGAAAAAGAATCCAGTGCAATTTTGTGCGGTAAATAATTTGCTCTCCATTCATAAGATTCTCATCAATGTACCCCATATTGTTCCTCCTTTTTTCAGATAACGCCGGGCATGAGTGGTTGAGGAAAGCGCCAGCTTTTCTCAATCCATCTCAATGCCCTTGTTCGGTATTTAACATTGAATTGCGTTTCGATATATGCACACTCCTTGCAGGATGCACTTAACGATAAGCAAAATAAGTGCTATAGTCCAAACCCAGATTATGCCTCTTGCAATTCCCTTTTCGAAGGCGATCATCCCACCCCCGACTCTCTTGAGTCCATGGATCCCGGCCACTTCCGTATCAGGATCGGGGTAATCCTCTTCGCTCCAATGAAAGTGCGTGATGTGGCGTTCACCCTCCGTCCGTACTGATGTCCCTGCGGGGATTCTAAGCTTCGTGCGCAAGGGACCGAAGACATGCGCCTCAAGGGTAAAATATCGGAGCGGTACACCCAATTCAACGAGTCTTGATTCTAAATTTCTAAGCGTACGTCGACAGAACTCCATATATTGGTTCTGCTTCTCATTTAGGGAAGACCAGTGCCACGCAGAAAAGATGCCAAGTATGGCTATACCCATCAGGATAACAACCTCATACCACGATACTGATTTTACAGGAACAAATCGAAGTGCGGCAGTGAGCAAAGCGACTTGAATTACAACCATTAATACTTGAACTCTTTTAAAGTAGTTGTCATTTTGTAATTTGAATAGATCCAACTGAATTCGGTAGGCATCCTGGATGCTGTTCCCTTCGGCACCCAGGGCTTCTTGGTCAACAGTATTTCCTTTCGTTTCCTGCGTTGTCATTGCATGACCTCTCTTCCACACCGAACTATTAAGTAAACTGCAAAAGCATTCCACTTTCCGGCAGCCTATCTCGTACTACTTCTACAACGGTTTAATTGAGAAATCTATCGAATTATCCATTATTTGCTCTGATGTTGTCAATCTTATCCTCTCCGAACTATACGGCTATTACGGCAACCTATCCCCCTACTGGCCCGC
>MHER01000032.1 GCA_001805205.1 Nitrospirae bacterium RIFCSPLOW2_12_42_9
ACATCACCCCCTGCCATTCCCCTTCCCTCGGCCCAACCTCAAACCACTGACCAATAACAGGATGACCCACTGCATTAAAGCGGAAACTCCGGGGGTCTATCTTAGCCTGTTTGAGGAATGCCGTTGCAATCTTTGCCGGCCAGTCTGGACTGGCGGCGGAAAGAAAAGAGATATCACGGGTCAATAAAGGCATGGCTGCAGGGTCAATGGTACCATCGAGGACAAGACAAAAGATTGGGAAATTAGTCCCACGACCCTCACAAATGATAGCAGACACAAGGGAGAGGGCATACCGGTTCCGTGTAGAGGTAAGATCATTACTCGTCCCAGCAATGAACCAAAGATCTACCTTATCCACTTCCATGAGCAGCGTACCGAGCTCATACCATGCCATCCGCTCAAGGTCATCAACCCATGGGGCACCGCTCACCCTGAAACCATAATCATTCAAAGTCTTCAAAATCCGATCAGGCTTCTGAGAACCGGAATCCCCTGGCAGCCACGTTACCCAGATCTTTTTCTCAGCCATATTTCCTCCCTTTATATGTCAGATGATCTCACCCTTTCAATTCCCAGTGCAAAAACCATCCCATTTTTAATTATTGCTAAGACCATCGTGATATCTGACGCAAATCTGACGCAAATCTGACGCATAATTACTTTACCTTTAAAACATAATATATAAATCTTCCGCTTCCCTTTCTATCTATTAAACCTAAATCAAGTAATCGTTTTAAGTACCTATTTGAAGTATCCCTGGTAACATTAAACATCTTTTGAATCTCTCCGCTTGTAATTTTTTTATTAGCTATAATATGACTTATAATTTTTAGTTCCTGTTCACTCAGGTTCAAACTACCCAAATATTCCTCTGTGAGTTTTGATTTTCTTAAAGTTACAACCATACTTGTCCCTGTAAATTCAAAATCAGGTTCTGGAAGCTCCCATTCTTTACACCACTGGATTATTTTATTTGTCCCTGTCCCGACTTCTTCTATGTATTTAATCCAGAGAAATGCTTTTGCTATTAATGGATTAAATGGTTTTGATTCATGTTTCTGTTTCAGTTTTTCAACTGTCCATCCCTCCGGAAGTTTCCCCGGATTCCAGAATTCTATCCTGTCATTAAATATACGAACCTGTGCCTTTGAGGTTAAACGATAATCGCGATGGCAAATAGCATTGACAAGTGCCTCTCTCATTGCCTTTGGTGGATACTCCCATTTTTCCTGCCTTTGAATCTTGCCGTCTTCTATCCAGGAAGTTAAGGAAATATTATTGAATATAAATTTTTCTACTTCTATTACCTGGTCAATTAAATTCCCACCTACCTCTTTCATATCAATAATCGTCTGTGTTACATCAGTCCCTTTAAATCTTACGCATTTTACCTCTGCTTGGATGAAAAACTTTTGTGGTTCTTTTCCGAAAAGTAATAGAGAAGAATTTGTCAGTTTATTTTCTTTTAAAAGGCCAAGCCGCATCAATGCCTCTTTTGGTGGCGTATTTATTGGTATATCTAACCCTCTTTCATTTTTTGCAGATTTCACAAATTCTTTAAGTTTCTGGGTATCTATATCAGTAAAATTCGCTGATTCATAAACTTGAATATCAAATCGCAATTCTTCTTTATGTTTTTCTAAAATCATTCTTTCGTATTCGTTCTTTGACATACGAACAGTTGATTTCCCAACCCTTTTATATGGTCTTCCAAAAGCAAGAACAATTTCACCAGAAGCGTTTTTTACACCAACCAAAATTACTTCTTTATTATCAATTTTTCCAATTGAAATTTTCGGATAAATTTGGGGTTCAGTGTTAGTGATAATTTTATTCGTAAGATCTTCTATGGTATTTTTCCCAATATCTACTCCTAAAACTTTTCCAGATGGTGAAACACCGACATAGATTTTCCCGCCGTCAGTATTTGCAAATGAAGAAATTGTTTCAATAATTTCTTTCCATTCACCTGTGGATTTTTTTAACTCAACTTTATCTGTCTCTTTCATATTTCCTCAAGTTCTATTGTATTTTCCCTCTTTAAATGTGTCTTCTGCATCCCTGAGATTATTCCTTGCCTTCTCCATCCTGACCTCTGAAAGATTAATCTTCTCCTTAATAGACAACGCCATTAATTCTCCTTCTTGTAAATTGTAATTCCCTCAGCTTCGATTCCAAGTGCAAATCCAGTCCTAAATCCTTTCTCCCTGTCATAGGTTTGCTTATCCTTTACAACAACAGAAAAGGGAATCCCTGTATAATCTTCTTTTTTACCAATAATTCAATAAGGCCCGTTTCTGTCACCACATCTTTATCTTTTACAATAACCAGCACATCAAAATCAGATTCTCCAGTAAAATCCCCCCTCACTCTTGAACCAAATACAATTACCTCTTCCACCTTTTCATGGAATATTGGAATTCCTTTCATTTCCCTGATTAATTCATCCAGTGCCCTTTTCTCTGCTAAAAACATCAGAAATATCCTCTATTTAATAGAACCATCCCATTTTTATTTATTACCTGTTAAAGCAATTGTTGCATCTGTTTCTTTATACCATAACTGTCCTAAAAAATTAATGTCTTTTTTCCTATTTTGTAAAAACCCCTTTCTTTTATTGACGAAAATTGCCCATTTTGTTAACATCACACAATGATAATATAGTCCATTATACTACAGGAAGATATGATAGCAGATAAAGATAAACTTCGACAATCATTATCCCCAAGTGATGTATTTAAATATCCGTCTGAATGGAAACCTATCACCAGAGTTGAAGCATCTATGCTTATACATTCTCAGCCCATTGTAGTTGTTTATCAAAGTACATATGGTGAACATGCTGCATGGTATGATCAGTATGATACTAATTTGTACACAGGTCGTACAAAATTATCACGATCGCTGCGTTATTATAAATATGTAGGAAAACCACCTGTCCTGAAGAAATGGGCTTCAGTTGAGCATACTGAAAAGGTTGAGGCAAAACCTGAGAAGTCAAAACCATCGCCAGCCACTGAACCCAAGACTACCTGGATCGAAATCAAGTTAATAGACCCTGAGGGGAATCCAATTAATGGCGTAAAGTATCGCATTGAATTACCAAATGGTTCTGTTAAAGAGGGAACTCTCAATTCAAGCGGAAAGGCCTATATAGATGGCATCGATCCTGGTACATGTAAGGTATCATTTCCAAATATTGATACTGCTGAATGGAAGGCAGCATAACAACTACATTAATATTTATTAGTTAAGTCCTCCCCTTGTTCCGTTATCGCAACTGGAGGTTTACTTCATTTGATATAAGTTGTCCCTGCCAGACAGTAGGCAGCCGCCGCAACTGCCCGGTATCCTCATCCACACAGGTATTGGCTGCGCTTTCCCAAATAACTCGTGCGGTGTATGTTCCAGCGCTTAATTCCTCGAATTCGTATGGCCCCCAATTAGCAGTGAAGATCTGGCCAGCACGTTTGAACCTGATTGAACCGAGTTCGATCTCTTTTCCAGGAGCGAGGGATTTAAAGTAACCGCAATAGATGGTTGCATCATACTTCTTAATGGATCGCGAATCGAACGGCTCGATCCGCATGTTTCCCTGGCCAACCAAATCAAGCCGGCTGGGTTGAAGCAAGTGGTGGTGCAGGATTGTCTGGGAGACCTGCGAGTGGTTTACAAGTACTGCCCTAAGAGTTGGCCCTTTATCGGAACTAAGTTTAATCTCGAACAATATGTCTTTCTCCATCTTCAACCCCTTATCCTGCCTCGTTTGTGATAATGTGTAGTCAGCTCCCACACAAAATAGAACCAGAGTAGTCCCCAGAATAACCGGTATAATCACCCAAAAACCCAGTGCTGCGGATTGTCTCATAACATTCCTTCATTTATTGTAACCCTACCCCCATGAACTGTTCGCTGGAAGTGCAGGAACCGGTAACCAAAGTCTGTCTGATAACAGCCCAGGTAAACACCAGAAGGGGCGTGAACAACTGGAAAGAACCTCTCCTGGCCGCTGGCGACTAATACAGGCCGATCCCAACTACGGAAATAGTATAGCCTTTGCCTAGATGTAGAAACCATAAGGTGCAATCTGCCATCGGGATCACAATCAAAGCTCATTTCCCGAAGCTCCCCCCGCACCTGAAGATTATCTATCGTCATCCTCTTAATTCGTCTCGGCTCTGGTCCAACTATTATAAGATCGAGTGAGCGGCCGTGCGGCCCGTCGTAAAAGAGTACCTTAGCCACACGCAGGGCCGGATTGATGTCGCAGCTATACGGCATCATGCGGCTGCTGAAGACCTGAACCTTCTCCTCGCAAATACCATTCAGCAATAACCTGTGATAGAGGACACCCCGCCACGGAATTACTATGTGAATAAAATCACAGTCAGCCCGAATCGCAGGAGGTATCGGTGTTGCCGGCACATCGTGTGCAAACCTGAATATAAGCCCTTCATTTGTAAGGTCATAGGCATCTATCGTCCCGGTATGCATCTGAAAGAAAACTGTGAGATGATCTTGCTCGTCATAATATGCGGAGGAGAGCAACTTCCGGCCTGCTGGAAGTGGGACAGTAATAATCTCCTGATCCGGCTGGCCCCGGCGGAAGCATTGTGCATATAGTTGGGTCTCATCCGAAGATATTATCCATTTGCAGAACGTAGGTTCGAATGATGTTGTTTTAAAAAACCGTGCAGCAGCAAAGAACGGCCTGCCAGGTCCTCCCCAGATAATTTTAGCAGCAGGATGCGCCGCACCATTTGTGGATTCGAGCTGTTCTGAATACCATGCACTGAGCGGCCGCTGTGCATTGTGCTGACGCAGTATCGTCACTTGGGTATTATTCGTCTTGCCCCTCAGTAGGAGAGTTACGCCATCAAGGACAGGTGCATCCCTCAGAACTGCAATATCACTCAACTGTGCTGAAGAGACCCGAATAGGGATACGGTTTGAACGTATATTTATCCCGGATTCCTCGTGTGTATAGACCGCCCCTATCTCGAATTCTCCGGAGGGGAGCGGGTAATAATACGAAGCGAGGTTGATATCCCAGCGCCACCTCCCTCCAGCAGGCAGGTCCTCAAATGTTTGGGTCGGGTCAACCCGTGACTTTGACATCATCTTCTGACGGGTTAGACCACTCATTTGTCGTAGAAGGGTTCCATCCATACGATAGACCTCAAAGGTAAGCGCTCCCGAGAGATCGTATGGCCCTGGAAGACGATATGCTGTTCCACCCTCGTTATATAAGTCGAGGCCAACCTTTAGACACTCCAACGTGTTAACATTCGGATTATTTACTGATAGAACAAGTTCCATAACCCTTTCATCCTCATAACGAATCCGCAGGTATGTCTGCGGAATCTATATTCCAACCGCGTAGTTTCAGATTGCACTGGCCGCAAAAGTGAGGCGTGTACTCTTTTGGACGATGATGTGTATGGGAACACTTGGAATTGGAATAGCTCATCATACAATTGTGGTCAGCTTTGTCGTGGTCCATCGGCGTACTCCCTCCAGCGTGCTCCCAGTGCTTAAGCCAGAAGTTGTGTCCCATCTCATGGGCAACGACATAATAGACCTTGTCAGGGTCTCTTTGGTCGGCAAAGATCATGGAGTCGGGCAATCCGATAGAAAAGCTCCATGTGACATAATTCGATTCTGCGACCGATTTATCGCCTGGGGGGGACTTAAGAACAGTGACCGGCCTGTGGGTTAGAAACTCGACAATGATAAAACCATTGGGGAATTCCTTTCGGATATTCTCTGACATCTGCTCCCGCAGCTTGTAGACAATCTTATCCCAGTAATTGTCGCTGGTGAATGTCTTAAGGGCCATCCTGTATTCTGCGGCGTTCATCGAGTCCTGCGCAGGTAGATTGACCCCGACGAGGGAATCGTCAAAGAGCTTGACGTCTTTCTTCTTATGCTCTGTGTTGTCTGCAACTATCCCCTTGTATTGATTCTCACTTAACACCTCACTGATTTTTTTCGTAACGAAAGAGGAGACATCGGCGTCAAGGTAAGTCTTCTTGAACTCCTCGGCAATCTCGATCCACTGGTTGGAATTCGTACGCGGCGGCCAGGTAACTCTCATTGCCACCCGGGCACGGCGCCAGATACGAAAGACCCCGCTCTCGGCATGTATCCGCGTAGCCTCGTCGGCGACGCCATGAAAAGATTCCAGATCCGTCTTGTTTGGAAGTCCGGTGAAATCAATTTCCGCCTTGATGCGATAGTCATCTCCGGCAATGTTAGATGGACGGAATAAGAATCCTGCCTTGCCTAACCGCTTCCCATATTTCGCTACATCCACGCACGCCTTGCTAAAAACCACCTTCTGGCCATCATCCTTCTCAACCTTATAGGGCACATAGAAATCCCCAAGGAACACAGGCGTGTGCCAGTTAGCAGCGCCATTCTCACGAATACCGCCAAAATCCCTGTGGCAATTGTCGCCATTGGTTCCATTGCGGCCGTCCCTTAATTTGAGGCATTTTTCAATGTAAGTACGGGTACGGCTCGGTTTTTTATGCTCGCTCGTATACTGAATAGAAATGTCCTCGTCGGAATCAGTGAATCGCCAGTTAATGCGTACTGGCCCAACACCGCCGGGAACCAATGCCTTCTCGTCTTTTTTAGTTCTAAGGTAGATATCAACCTCAACAGGGATAAGGGGGAGGTTAAGCCTGCCCTTCTCTTTGTCCGCCTTGTTCGTTGAAAATTCCGCCTTTGATTCGTACGTCAGTCCTTCGACCAGAATCCGTGACTCCTTCGCTGGATCAGCAAAGGCATCACCATCTATGTAAACATGCTTATTATCACCCTTGGCCAAAGCAGACTTCAACTCATTGGTAATATCTGCATTATACTTTGAGTAATCTATCTGGTGCATAGACTTGTGATTTGCCTTGTAACGAATGATCGCACGATTCAGATAGTTGTCAGTATCCTTACCAACCGGACCGCCATAGAAGCCCAGTTCATTCAGCTTATATTGTACCCAGGCCTTTTCATCGCTCTTCAAAGGCTCAGCTTCGTCAGGAGTCCACGGCCCCTGGCGGAGCGTTATGGAGTGATAAAGGACCTTGAACGTGGCCTGGTCCGAATGCTTCCCGCTGTCATATATGCGAACGTTGTAGGGACTATAGAGAGGGTGGATCCATGTATCCTTCAGATCGCCTGCTGCGCAGTTGGCTTTGCCATCCCAGACAATGGTGTGGCTGCCATCACTCTTCTCATCCGCAGTTAGCTCCTGTTTAAAAATGGGATTACTGGAGTAGTGCGGGCTCGTAATCTCCATGGTGACAGTGCTGGAACTGAGGCCCTCGATCTGGAGTGTTATCTCCAGGGTCTCATGGCCTGGAGCGAAATGATCATCTGCCTTCACAATGTCCAGCCGCTTCGGGACTATGTATTCGTAATCATAAAATGCCGGGTTATAGATAGGGCAGGTAGTGGATCCGCCCTTCCCTCCTTTGTGGCAGATGTCACCTGACGGCCGATTTAGAGGTTCCTCGCCGGGGTCGTAGAACAAAAGTTCTACGCGGCGGTTCTTCTGACTTTTAAAATTATCCTTACCCGGCATATCAGTAGGATGGTACTCACCACAGCCGACCCTCCTGAGATCGTCATAGAGCCAGTGCAATTTATTTCTAAGAACCTCCAGACCTGCTACATCCGTGTGGGACAACTCGGCCAGTCTCTGCATGTAGAGATGAAAGAAAGCGCCCCATGTCTCCTTGCCGGCGTTTCCGTCCACTTTGATGGCATAACAGTCGCCAGTATTACTGAACTCTTTCTGAAATGCCTTAACTGCAGCCCTGGTCTTTTCATCGTAGATGTTGCCAGTAGAATCCGTATGGCACGGCCACCCCTTCCAGCGTGCAACCCATCGCAAGATGTGTTTAATATCCTCATTCTTGTGACGATCCTCTGATATCTTAACCCACTCATTCTTCTGACCTGTGAGAACGTAAAGTACATTCTCCGTCCGCTGCTTTGATAGTTTCTCATTGGATTTCGCATCACCCGAGGTGTCAGTGTGGCCGGCAAGGAGCAGCTTCTGCTCAGGATTATCGCCTGCCTGAAGGTAGGCCGCCCTGAGGGCAGAGAGACCGGTGATACGTTCCTGGTCGATGGTGCCTGGTTCATCCCCGGACTCGGAGTCCGGCATCATCACTGCACTGTCGTAGTGAAATAGAACATCCTCGATCTCAAGCCAGCGTACGAGATAACGGCGGAGCCGAAAAGTGTGGGAATGTCCGGCCTTGCACTCGAACTTTTTGTCTTTATCCCGCCTGGTTAGAAGGACCTCATCCGTTCCCTCAGTTGATCCCGATTTTCCACTCATGCATAATTCCTCTGCAGTGTACTAAAAGCATGTGTTTCCAGATAAGGAGATGATGGATTTAGCAGAGCTATCTCAAATGCTGCATGATGGCGAGCTGGCAGATTACCATTCTTGAGAATCTCCTTTAACACTTGATTACTATATGGCTGACCATTTCTATACCTGACTCTTTTATCATATCTTGAGGCATTGGACCTCCACCATCCTTTAAGCTTCTCAACATCAGGAAAGGGGATATCTTCATCAGGATCTGATAAATCCTCTTCTTCCTCCTCTACTTCTGAAGATGGAATTTGGGGTTCAACGGTCTTCTCAGCAACAAATTTCTCACTCACAATATCTACTCCTGTTATACGGCTGATAGCCTCTCCTGCTAAACGAGAAAGCTTTGGACCCGATGCACTCTGGATCAGTAGTTCAACAGTTGAAATATTTCCCAACAACCCTAATGCGGTAATAGCATTTCGAACAAGCCCGGGGTCATTCATGGTATTTATTAAAATATTCGCATCATCAGGCTGGCCCATAAGACCGAGATATTCAATTAATTGATCCGCCCCTTCAGTACGATTGATTATAATTCTTCTACAGGCATCCAACGATTTTCTGCTCCCAAGCAAAAGTCCTGTTTTGATAGCCTCTCTACGAACCTCCATGATTTCATTCTCTAAAAACCGTTCTGCTTCTTCACTCAATTGATTGATTCGAAGACGTCCAACTGCACTCACGGTTGCAGCAATGATTCTGGTGTCTTTTTTAGACAGAAAAGCCTGTAATCTATTGGTATCAATGGAAATCCTTCTTAAGCTAAGACAATCTATGCTTGCTGCCTGAATTCGACCATTGTCAGAATTTAACATAGAACGTAATATATTTTCGACCTCTTGATTCATTGTATGCTTGAAGGCATAACAGATACCATTTAGAACATTGTCTTCCGCTTCTAAAAAGGTTTTATTGACCAGGTCAATCTTCGATGGGTCCCTGGAATCCAAAGCAACAAATGCAGCAGAAAATACCTCTCCTTCTTCCCCACTGCTTAACTTTGGCCCAAGCAGCTTCCATGCCTCTTTCTCGCCAAGCACAAGGCCATCTAAGTGTGCCAGCAGCCGCTCTTCAAGCTCAGCAAGGTCATCAAGATTATAGACCCTGTCATAGAGTGCATTCTGACGCTGCTGCCAGAGAAAATCCGCCTCTTCGAGATGTTCTTCAAGAATGTCAATTAATATCATGGTTCACCCGGAAAAACCGGCCCTCCGGCCAATCAAGTACTTGATTGCCAGTCCTAATCTGACACATCTTCACCTGCCATCTCACTTTTTAAGTTAACAATAACTTGTTCTACGGATAACACAAATTCCCTCGCCTTTTTAAGCGAATCCTCGGCTTCTTCCTTAGTAGCCTCTGAAAAATCCCCTTAATCAATATCTGTTCTGCGCGCAAGAAGTATTCTAAAGTTATCAATAACACTTTTGGGAAGAAGATTATGTTTTACAAAATGCATTGATAACATAGTCTTGACACCATCATGGGTAGCCGGATCCACCCCTTTTAATATGAGCAGGGATCTCGATGCTGTGAGTATTGCATAATATGCCCTGTTAACTGTTAAGTTGTATTTTCCCTCTTTAAATGTATCTTCCGTA
>MHER01000033.1:0-3985 GCA_001805205.1 Nitrospirae bacterium RIFCSPLOW2_12_42_9
AAGGGCATGCCAGTCAGCTATGAAAAAGAAAGATTCATATTCCTCCTGAAGCCTCTTCCAGTTCTCGAGTGCCCCGCTGAAATTTCCGAGGTGAAGCCTTCCTGTTGGCCTCATCCCGCTAAGCACGCGTTTCCTCATCCACCATCTCCTTTCTTATAATATTGGCATACCCGCAAATAATCGTGTTAAAAAACTCATTATTGGCCATATGATCCGTGACATAAATCCAAATGGATTCATGAATATAAGAAACATAATTATTAGAAACCAATATGGTTCTATCCTGCTGTAAGACTCTGCCTGTTTATGCGGTAGAAGCCCGACAAGTATCCTGCCTCCATCTAAGGGAGGTATTGGAATCAGGTTGAAAATTGCAAGGACGATATTCCATTTTATCCCTTCCTTGAGCATTAATATAACAGGCAGAAGTATCAAGGATAGAAAACTTGAGTGTGCTATAACCTGTTTAGAAAACATTATCAGAACCTGAAACATGATCCCGCATCCAAGTGCTAATGCGATGTTGATTCCAGGCCCTGCACCAGCCACCCATATCATATCTCTTTTTGGATTTCTCAGATTTTGAAAATTTACCGGGACAGGTTTTGCATATCCTATGACAATACGGGCAAGGAACATGGACATGATGGGGAGTATTATGGTACCGAAAATATCTATATGGGCTATTGGATTTAATGTCAGTCTCCCCTGGTATTTTGCAGTTGGGTCGCCAAATTTATATGCAATCCAGCCATGTGCAGCCTCATGCAGTGTTATTGCAAACACTACAGGGATTGCCATTATTGCAATGCTCTGGAGGATTGTGTTAAAGTCGGTATGCAAGTGTTATCTGTATAGATTAATCATATTGTTAAATATCATTCCCTGATTACAACCAGTACTTCATCCGGATTCACACTATCACCTTCGGAAACAAAAATCTTTTCTACAACTCCGGATATTGGTGTGTGGACTTCGTTCTCCATCTTCATGGCCTCAACTATCAGGACAGTATCTCCTGCCTCAACCTTATCACCGACACGGATCTTAATCTTAACCACAGTTCCTGGCATTGGTGTTGTAACATCACCTGCCTCCCTGGCCTTTGGCCTTATAGAGTGTCCTGTTGCCCTGGCATCAATAATACCTGAAACACTCGGGACTACTTCGACAAGGGATTCCACAAGCACCTCTTCAAGCTGGTCATCTACATATATAAAGAATGGCCTTCCGCCCTCGCTTGGGTGTCCCATGCCGCCGATCTTTACATGATATTTCTCGCCATGTAACTTAATGTTAAATTCACTCGGCGCAAGATGAGATAACGCGGCCTCTTCAGTGACCTCAGAAACGGCATTAGAACCATTAACAACCAACTCTCCCGGTTTAACACCCTTTTCTCTGGCATCAAAGAAATCGAGTGCCACTTTAGGGAATAGGGCATATAATAATATATCATCAATATTTTTTGCCTTTTCACCAACCTCAGCAGTGATCTTCTCAAGCTCCGGTTCAAGCAGGTCTGCCGGTCTTTTCTCGATAAACTCTTCATCCCCTATTACCTTTTTCCTGATATCTTCATCAATAGGCGCAGGAGGTTTACCATAGAGCCCTTTAAAATAATTTTTGGTCTCAGTTGTTATTACCTTATATCGTTCACCAGTAACAATATTGAGGGCAGCCTGAGTGCCTACAATCTGGCTCATGGGTGTAACAAGCGGTGGATAACCAAATTCTTTTCTTACATGCGGTACCTCCTGTAAGACATCTTTCATCTTACCCAGTGCCTGTTGTTCATTAAGCTGGGATGCAAGGTTTGATATCATTCCACCAGGAATCTGATAGATAAGAACAGCAGGATCAACCCCTGTAAATTCACTTTCAAAGACCTTATATTTTTTCCTTACCTCTCTGAAATATTCTGCAATCTCTGATATCAGCTCAAGGTTAAGGTCAGTTATATATTTTGATGAACGGTTTAATATGTTAAGAAATGGCTCCACCGGTGGTTGAGAGGTTCCTGAAGACATACTTGATACAGCAGTATCAACAATGTCTATCCCTGCCTCAACAGCTTTAACATATGCAGCTAAAGACATACCGCTTGTATCATGCGTATGGAGATGTATAGACAATGATACGGACTGTTTCAGACTGCTTATCAGATCAAATGCATCATATGGAGAGAGAAGGCCTGCCATATCTTTTACACATATTGTGTCGCAACCCATATCCTCTAATTTTTTCCCCATATCCACGAAGATATCATTGTTATGGACAGGGCTTATTGTATAACAGATAGTACCCTCTACCTTTCCGCCATTCTTCAATGTCGCCTTAACAGCGGTCTTGATATTCCTGAAATCGTTTAATGCATCAAAAATCCTTAATACCTGTATCCCGTTCGCTATTGCACGTTCAACAAACTTTTCTACAATATCATCTGAATAGTGCCTGTATCCCACAAGATTCTGTCCTCGAAGGAGCATCTGAAAAGGGGTCCTGGGCATTTGCTCTTTCAGAAGCCGTATCCTCTCCCAGGGGTCTTCCTTAAGATACCTCATGCTTGAATCAAATGTTGCGCCTCCCCACATCTCTACAGACCAGTACCCTACCTCATCGATCTTCTTTGCTATTGGGAGCATATCCGCTGTCTTAAGGCGAGTAGCCAATAAAGACTGATGCGCATCCCTCAGGGTCGTATCTGTAATAAATATCTTACGTTTTTTTGTCTTCAGAAGGCCTCCTCCCCTTTAACTATGAGAATGCGCACTTATTGCAGCAGCAATAGTAAATACAAGATCTATCTTCTCCTGCTCATCCTCATACACCAGACCGTTAATACTATTCTCAATATAGTGGGTATCAAACTCACCCTTTTTAAAGCTCTCATCTCTGAGTATCATCCTGTAAAAGGGTATAGTGGTCTTAACGCCCCGTATAACAAACTCATCAAGACTCCTCGCAGTCCTGGCTACTGCCTCCTCCCATGTGCGGCCCCATACAGTCATTTTTGCCAGCATGGAATCATAATATGAAGGTACAACATAACCACGGTATACGTTCCCGTCGATCCTAACGCCAAATCCACCTGGTGAATAGTAGGCTGTAATCCTGCCTGTGGTAGGAAGGAAATTATTCCTTGGGTCTTCAGCATTAATCCTGCATTCAATTGCAGAACCGCTGATCTCAATATTATCCTGAGTGACAGAAAGTTTTTCCCCTGCAGCTATCTTAATCATCTCTTTTACTATATCAATCCCGGTTATCTCCTCGGTTATGGTATGTTCTACCTGTATCCTTGTATTCATCTCAAGGAAATAGTAGTTCTTGTTTTTATCAACAAGGAATTCCACAGTCCCTGCATTTGTATAACCAACGGTCTTTGCAGCCCTGACAGCATCTTCACCCATCTTTTTTCTCATGTCAGTGTCCATAAAAGGTGAAGGTGCAACCTCAATTAACTTCTGGTGTCTCCGTTGGATTGAACAGTCTCTCTCCCCGAGGTGAACCATATTACCATAATTATCTGCAAGTATCTGAAACTCGATATGTCTCGGCGCTTCTATGTATTTTTCAAGATAGACATCATCTTTGCCAAAGGCCTTAAGGGACTCGGAGCGCGCCATATCAAAATTTTTATGTAAATCATCCTGTGAACGGCACAGACGAAGCCCCCTCCCGCCGCCTCCGGCTGATGCCTTGAGCATTACAGGATAACCAATCTCCCTTGCAATATTCTCTGCCTCATTAATTGAGTTAATCTCTTGTTCCACACCGGGGACAACCCGGACACCTGCCCTCTTCATCATCTGTCTTGCTAATATCTTATCCCCCATCTCTTTTATGGCCTTTGGGGTAGGGCCTATGAATGTAATCCCATTTTCAATACATGCCTCTGCAAATTCATGGTTTTCAGCTAAAAATCCATAACCCGGATGGATTGCATCTGCCCCCTTCTGTTTGGCAAGGTCAACAATCCGGT